>NZ_CAUUGJ010000061.1:0-13978 GCF_963544685.1 uncultured Fretibacterium sp.
GAGCGCGAAGTCGCTTGCCGGGATGTTCGAGGTCTCGCTGCGGACGATCTACAGGGATCTCGAGACGATCAACCGGGCCGGAGTTCCGATCGTCTCGTCCCCGGGGAACGGGGGCGGATTCAGCCTGATGGAAGGGTACGCGGTGGAGCGGAAGATCTTTACGGATCGAGACATAGCGGCCCTGCTGATGGGGCTCGGCAGCATAGCCGCCATGAGCGGACCGGAGGGGACGTATGCGCGGGCAAAGATCATGAGCCTGCTCCCGGAGGACCGGGCCCGGGAGGTTGCGCTGAAGTCGGGCCAAGTCGTGATCGACCCGACGCCCTGGATGGGAAGGGACAGGACAGGCCCGCTGCTGGAGCGAATCAGGACCGCGATGGACGAGGGGAGGCTCGTGGCATTCCGCTACTCCGACCGAAAGGGGCTGGAGAGCGAACGCAAGGTCGAGCCGCACCGGCTGGTCCTGAAGGAGGGGCGCTGGTACCTTCACGGCTTCTGCCTCGAAAGGGAGGACTTCCGCCTCTTCAAGCTGGCCCGGATGGCAGGTTTGCAGATTCTGGAAGCGGCCTTCGAGTTCCGGGAGGTCCCCCGATCCCACTCCGGCTTCTCGGATGCCATGACGCGCAGGGAGACCCGCATCACCCTCAGGGTACAGGAAGCTCTGCGGGACAGGCTCCTGGACTATTGCGGCCCCGAGGACATCCGGGACTGCGGGGACAGCCGCTGTCTCGCGTCCTTCCCGTTCATCGCGGACGATTTCGGCTACGCGCTCCTGCTGAGCCTCGGCCCGGGCTGCGAGTGCCTCGCCCCACCCGACGTCAGGGAGGAAATGCGCCGCAGGACCGGGGAGATGGCCCGTACGTACGGGGCATGACGGGAGCTCCGGCCGGCAAGCGCCGTCAGGGCCGAGGCTCGCTCCCGTCAACGGGACGATATGATGTCGATCAGGGTGCCGTCCACGTCCTTCATGCCCTCGACGTTGAGCCGGGCGGCGTTGACGACCGTGGCGGCAAAGTCCGAGACGTCCACCACCCCCTGCGAGACCTCCATGCCCCCGTGGGAGAGCGCGATCTTCGCGGCATAGAAGGCCTCCGCGGCGCCGGTACCGACCTTGAGGGCGCAGGACTCCTTGGCCCCGTCGCAGACCATGCCCACAATGTTGCCCAGGACCAGCTCCATCGCCTTCCTGGCCTGAAGCCCGTCCCCGCCCAGCAGCTTGACGATGCCCGCGGCGGCTCCGGCCCCCGCGGCGACGGCACAGCCGCAGACCGGGCTGAGACGCCCCATCCGGCTCTTGATGTAGCTGGTGGCCAGGTGGCTGTAGGCGATGGCGCGCGCGATCTCCTCCCGGGACTTTCCGTAGTGCTGCCCGACGACGTAGACGGGAAGGATGGCCGTGATCCCGTGGTTGCCGGACCCGGCGCTGCTCATGACGGGCATCGAGACCCCGGCCATGCGCGCGTCCGAGGCGGCCGCGGAGACGGCCTTGATCTTCGCCGCGAGGTCCTGGGCGTAGCACGGCCCCGCGGCATCCCGCACGGCGCGGCCCAAACCCAATCCGACCTCGTTCTCGAACCCGTGCCGCGAGATGCGTTCGTTCATCTCGATCCCCTCCCAGATGTAGTCCACATCGGAGGGGGAAAGCGTGTCGGCGAGAGCGGTCAGCGATTCGAAGTCGGTCTGCGCGACGACGGGGCCCACGGGGGCGGCCGCGGATGCCGACGCGCCGGGCCCCTCGGCCTGAGAAAGGGGACGCCCGTTCCTGCGGACCTCCGTGATGTTGGCGTGGGAGTCCCGGATAATCGCCGTTCCCGTCTCCTCCCCGTGCGAGGCCGTGGCCTCCACGTAGACGCCGGGGCGCCCGTTGGGCTTCAGGACGAGGCGCCCCTCCTCGATGAAGCTGCGGGCCCGCGCCAGGTCCTCCGGGGTCGCGTCCTTCAGGACCTCCAGGCCGTAGCGGCTTTTGCCGCAGAAGACCGCGAGGGCCGCGGCAATTTCGTTCCCCCTCAATCCATCGGTGCCCGGGATTCCGACGGCGATGCCGTTCTTGTAGATGCTGTTGCTGACGACGACATCCAGCTTGTCCGCCCGCCCCTCCAGCTGCTCGCAGGCTTTGGCGACGGCAAGCGCCACGGCCCCGGGCTCGGTACATCCGAGCGCGGGCCTGACCTCCTGGTGCAGAAACTCCGTAATCGTGAACATGAACCTTCACAGCCTTTCATAACACTTTACATTACATCCGTCCTGCGCCTATTCTCTCACAATTTCCCGGAATCGACACCCGGACCGGCCCGATGCGCCTTCGAACGGGGCGCGCTTCGACACAAAGCGTTCGAGCCCGGGACGGAGAAGGTCCCGGGCTCGAACATCGAGGCTGCGGCAAAAGGGGTTCCCCGCAGCCGACGCATCCGCTCGGGACGCCTAGCGACCGGCCTTCAGCATCAGGGCGTCGAACTTGCCCCCGCGCTCGTCCACATACAGGTTGGCCTCCGCCTCGGCGGCAGGGCAATACTGCATGGGGGAGGCGATCTGACCGGAGGCCGCCACCTCGCGGATCTTGGCGTCCTGCTCCTCCTTGGTCTTCAGCCCGTACTTGACCATGATCGGGCGCATCTTGCTCAGCAGGATGATCCCCGACTGGAAGTTCGTAAAGTCCTTTTCCCCCGCCTCCTGAATGCAGCGGGAAAACTCCTCGTTCGTCATCTTTCTCCACCTCAGCCTTTCGCCATGATATTCGAGATCCTCAGTGGATCAGGGGGACAAGAAACGCCTTGGACACCTCATCGGCAACCTCTTTGCCCCTGAGGAGCTCCAGCAGGCGCAGCGCGAAAAACGGGGTCGTCGCGGGCCCCTTCGCCGTCGTGATGTGGCCGTCCGTCTCCACGATCTCCTTGCCGACGACGGCCCCCGCCAGCCAGGACTCCATGCCCGGATAGCAGACGGCACGCTTGCCGGACAGGATCCCCGCCTTGCCGAACACCGCCGGGGCCGCGCAGATGGCGGCCAGGAACTTATGTCCGGCATCGTAACGCCTGACCAGCTCCAGCAGGCCCTCGTGCTCGGTGTAGGCGATCGTGCCGCCGGGCACCACCAGCATGTCGAACGGCCCGTCCTTCGCATCCTCGAAAAGGGCGTCCGCGACGACGGGGACGGAATGCTTCCCCATCACCCTCTCCCTGCCGGTCAGGGAGACCGTCGTCACGTCCACCTCCCCGCGCCGCAGGATGTCCACGGTCGCCAGGGCCTCCGTCTCCTCGAAGCCGTCGATCAGAAACAGCGCAACCTTCGCCATGATCCTTCACCTCGCTCAAAAACAGGTTTCGTCCCCCCTTTCGGGGAGCTGCGCCCTCGAATCCGCGCCGTGGGGTTCCCCGCCCCGTAAGACGGAGAGGGGCCGAGGAAACCGGCCCCTCTCGAGAAGAGTATACAACACTCGCCGGAGGGGCCGGACGCCTACGGCACCACGATGGGCTGCGCCATCTCGACGAGGTCGCTGCTGATGGTCTTTCCATCGGGACGCCAGCCGGCGTCGTTCACCAGGACGATGGCCGGGCGATAGCTTCCCGAGGCGCCGTAGAAATAGGTCGGCACGTTCCTATGGGTCGACTTCGGCGAATCGTAGAGCATGCGGCGCGTACTGCCGATCTCGACGGCCGGACCGTCCTTCCCCTCGGGATAGAGGACAGCCCGATTGGGCGTGTAACCGTCCGCACGAACATAATAGCGATAGCCCGTGACGTCCCCGGAGACGAAGGGGAGCGCGTAGAAATCCCTCACCACGATCGCCTTGGGTTCCTCCGGATAGGCGGTACCCCACGCGTAGACGGCCGACGGCCTGGCGAGGTCCTCGCGGTAGTCCGGGTCGCCGGGCAGCAGGGAATTGATCCGGGTATCGTAGGAAGAGCCGTTGGCATGGGCGTATTTCCCGTTCCCCAGATAGAGTCCGACGTGCCCGCCCCAGAAGATCAGGTCGCCCGGCTTCGCCCGGGCCAGGGTCTCCGGCGTGTAACGGTCGTCGGACATCCCCGCCAGATGCATCAGCGCAATCGGATACCCGACCTCGGGTTGGGAGTTCCGGTAGATGTCCAGTCCGTTCAGCATGTACGCCATGGCGGTGAACCCGGAGCAGTCCACGCCGTAAGGGGTCTTGCCGCCCCAGCGGTAGCTCGTCCCGAGGTAGAGCCGGGCGTCCTCGATCAGGTTCGCGCGGGTCTGCGTCTCATCCAAGCTCCCCCACCTCCGGACCGGACGCACCATCTCCTTGCGAATCCAACCCTTCGTTCCTCCAAAGAGCTCGGTCTCGACCCACCGGGGATCCTCGGCGTCGGGGGCCCCGATCTTCAGGTACGCCCCGCGCGGCAGGGTGATGACCGGCGGATAGGCCTCGGTTGCGGCTCCGGGAAGCACATCCGCAAAGGGAGCGATCACCTGATGCGTCACGGACGCACGCCACGCCTCGGCCTCCCTCTTCGAGACGATCCTGAGGTGCGCCTCCTCGATCAGGGTCTCGTAGCCGTACTGCATCCGAACCTCGTAAAGCCCTTTCTCGTCCTTGTCCTTCAGGATCTCCGCAATCATGCCGTAGAGCGCCTCGTCGTCCCGCTCCCCGTCGTACAGGGTCGGCGCCATGGCGGAGATCACGACGGCCCGCAGATCGGAGAACTGCGGGCCCTTGGAGTCGCCGCCGCAGCCCGTGGCCCGTGCCGGCACCGCAAAGCCCAGAAGGAACACCGCAGCACAGGCGAGAACCCTTTCCATACCGTTCATTCCAAACCCCCTCCTTACATAAAGAAAAGCCTGCATCCCCTCCGCGGTCCCATCAGACCATCATGGAGAGCATCTTGGCGACGGCCAGCCCTCCGAACGTCCCGAAGATGTAGCCCATGAGGGCCATCAGGACGCCGATGGGGACGAGCGTCTCCTTGTAGGCCGCGGCGACCAGCGGCGCGGACGCCACGGCGCCGATATTGGCCAGGCTCGCCGTGGCGCAGGTGAAGAGGTCCAGCCGGAAGATCCTGGCCAGAATCGCCATCAGGACGGCGTGGACCGCCAGGATGAAGAACCCCGCCATCAGGTAGTACGGGGCATCCGTCAGCTCCTTGAAGTTGGCGCGCGAGGCTATGAGACAGATCATCAGGTACAGCATGGACATGGAAACCTGGGAGCTGCCCGGCACCCTCCCCAGGGGCGTCGCCGCGCAGACGATGCCCAGGATCGTGGCGAACACGACCGACAGGGTGCTGGCGGACAGAAAGTCGTTCTTTCCGAACATCTCGATGAGTCGGGGCGACGCCGAAGCCGCCGCCGACGAGGAGAGGGCCGAGGCCATGAAGCCGAGCCCGAAGAGCAGGGCGATATCCGCGGCCTCGATGTTGCTCCGCACCTTCTCCTGGTCGGCCGCAAGCTGGGTCCCGAGCTCGTCGATCAGGTGCGTGTCCGACTTCGTCCAGCGGTTGAACGCATGGGCCAGGGGGACCGTGGCCAGCAGCAGTATCACCCAGATGGAGTAGTTGACGTTGTCGATCAGCAGCGTGTAGCCCATGGCCGAATCGTCGATGCCCAGCGCCCCCTGGATGGCGACCATGTTGGCCGTCCCGCCGATCCAGCTTCCGGCAAGGGCCCCGAAGGTCTTCCAGGCCTCGGGCGCGAAGCCGTCCTTCATGAAGTAGAACATCACCGCGAACCCCGCCATGATCGTGAAGGTCGCGCTGAAGAACCCCAGGAGCATCCGCGGCCCCAGCCTCAGGATCTTCCGGATGTCGCAGCGCAGCAGCATGACGAAGATCATCGCCGGAATGATGTGTCCCCGCACGGTCTTGTAGGCCATCTTGACCTCGTCGTTGGCCGCCCACAGGTCGAAGGTCGCGAAGAGCATGCAGCCGACATACAGGATGACCGGCGTGGGGATGTACCGGAAGAAGGCCGTGTCCTTGTACTTCATCTCCAGACTGGCCACGATCCCCGCAAAGAGCGTCAAGGACGCGATGTACATGAAACCGCTCGCAATCATACCGTCCACCTCCGCAGATTTTTCATCTCGCCAGGCGTTCCGCCCCGAAACGTTCGTAAACGATGCTGCCGACCCGTCCGCAGAAGCGGCAGCCCGCCTCCCGGCCGGCCGGGCCGGCTGTGAGCGCCACGGCGACGACGGGACGCCCCGTGCGGTGGAAGAGGATCCCCGCATCGTGCTCGTGTTCCGGAAGCTCCCCCGTCTTGTGCGCCAGGAAGGCCTCCAGGTCGTCGGCATCGTCGAAGGGGATGCCGGACGCGAATTTGCTCACGTTCTTCTGGACCGACAGGAGGTCCAGCATCCGGCCGCCGCGCTGCGCCATGCGCACCAGCAGCTCCCCCGTCTCGCGGGCGCAGGTGTAGTTGTCGAGCCCCCGGCGGCGCGCTTCGAAGTCCAGCATCTTTCTCCCCAGGACCGTGTGCGCGCACCCCAGGTTTCGAATCGAGGCGTTGACGGCGTCGATCCCCAGGCGGTCGATCAGGATGTTCGCCGCCGTATTGTCGCTGACCGCAAGCATGAGGAGCGCCAGGTCATCCAGGCGGAGCCGCGCCCCCGGCAGGGCGCGGTGCAGCACCCCGCCCTCGACCGCCGCGCCCGGGGAAAGCACGGCCTCCTCGGAGAGCGCCAGGTCCCCGGAATCGGCGCGCTCGAACAGGTGCCACAGGATAAAGAGCTTGATGAGGCTGGCCGAGTGGAGGCGCGTGTCCGCGTCGTACTCGAACCGTTCCCCGCCCGCGGTATCCAGGACGAAGACCGAGGCCCGTCCCGGGAAGTCCCGGCAGGACCGTTCCAGCTCCTCCGTCCAGCTTCCCGCTGCGCTCAAAGCAGATACCCCCGCAGCAGCGCATAGAGCGTGGTAAAGAGGACGATCAGCCAGCCGTTGCAGAGGACCGATTTCAGGTCGTCCGACCGCGCCAGCCCCATCTGCCCCTGCATGTCGCCCTCAGGAATGGCGAAGGAGGTCATCTGCGAGCCCACCAGCAGCACGATGACCCAGACGGTCATGGGGATGTTCATCGACTGCGCCAGGGTCAGGAACATCTTGTTCAGCACCTCGGCCTGGGCCACGGCGGCCCCGGGGACGCCGAAGACGCCCACCAGCGTTGTCATGGCGACGAAAGCGGCGCGGCTGCTCTCCTGAACGTAGGGCGCGAGGATCTGAGAGATGGCCTCGAAAGCCCCGGCGGCGGAGATGAAATTGATGAAGGGATCAAGAAGCACGAAGAAAAAGAAGAGCCAGACCAGGTTCTTCGCGCCCTCGCAGACCGACTCGATGATCTCGGTCACGCCGAGCCCTCCCGCGATGCCGGTGAGGAAGGCGGTGATCCCCATGATCGGCAGGACGAAGGTCGATCCGCCCTCGATGAGGATGCCGTACACGACCAGGACCACCATGGAAACGAGGAACACGACCGCGGCCCTCGACGCCACGCGCGGCTCCGCCGGATGCGCCGAGGCCTCCGTGCCGTCCGCCGCCTCATAGGCGTTCCGGCCCCGGTATCTTTTCTGCACCACACCGGCCCAGAGGAACGTGGTCACCCACATGATGAGCGATACCGGGATCCCCGCGTTCAGGAGGACCTGAGGATAGGAGAGCCCCGTGAACTCCATCAGGGCCACCATGGGAGGCGTAAAGGGCCCGAGGAACAGCCCCGTGGCCCCGGCTCCGTGCAGCAGCACGGCCATCGCGTTGGGGGTCACGCCCACGGAGGCCGCGATCGGGATCAGAATGGGGGCCAGGATCGCGTTCCCGCCCGCCATGGTGCCCAGAAGGCTGACGATGACGACCGAGCAGATCATCACGACGGCAAAGGCCTTGCGCTCGGAATCGACCTTCATCCTGCTGGTCACCATCGTCACAAGGATATGGACGACCCCGGTGCGCTTCAGAACCTGCCCCAACCCGCCCCCCAGGAGGATGATCATCCCGATGTAGCCGAGGAAGGAGCCCAGCCCGCCCCTGATGCCCTGCGCGACCTCCATGATCCCGTGCCCGCCGATGATCGCGGCGGACACGATCCCGACGAGGACGGCGAAGATCTGCCCGAACCGGCTGAAGCAAAGCGCGATGTAAAGCAACAGGGGCACCAGGCCCCACAAGGACGGCGACGCCACAGTTTCCATAGACAATTCCCTCCCAAATAAAGTCGTGGGACGCCCCGGGAGGCGCTCCCCTCCGTTCCCGATGCGCTACTTCACTTTTTCCCAGGTACCGGCCCCTATCCCTCGACGCTCTCTCCCCATGCCACGCCCTCGACCGAATCGATGCCCAGGCCCGGGGCATCGTTCAATTCGAGGACGGCGCCGTCGTAGATCACCCCTCCCCTCACGGGATCGGACGCACAGAGGATGGGCGGGTCGAGGTCATACTTGGTCACGACCCGGCGCGCCATGGCCAGGTGCGCCGCGGCCGTCACGGAGACCTTGCTCTCCATCATGGCGCCGATCATGCACTCCATCCCGGCGGACTCGGCCATCCCGCAGATCGTGAGGGCCCCCGAAAGGCCGCCGCTCTTCATCAGCTTGATGTTCAGCATATCCGCCGCGCGCAGCGAAATCAGACGCAGGGCGTCCCGGGGGGAGTAGACGGACTCGTCCGCCAAGATCGCCGTCTCGACCGCATCGGTCACCCGCTTCAGCCCCTCGATGTCATGAGAGGCCACCGGCTGTTCCACCAGCTCGATATCCAGCCCCTCGTCCTCCATGTACCGGATGGTGCGTATCGCCTCCTTCGGCGTCCATCCCTGATTGGCATCGACCCGCAGCAGGACCTCGGGCCCCACGGCACGCCGCACGGCCCCGATCCGCTCCATATCCAGGCGGAAATCGATGCCCACCTTGATCTTCAAGGCGTCGTAGCCGTCCCGCACGGCCTCGACAGCGTCCCGCGCCATCTCCTCCGGCGCGTTCAGGCTGATGGTGTAGTCGGTCGTAAAGGTTCGCTTCGTCCCGCCCCAGAGGCGGTAGAGGGGCTGTCCGCAGAGTTTGCCCCAAAGGTCGTGCAGGGCGATGTCCGCGGCCGCCTTGGCCGAGGTGTTGCCCACCGCGGAGTGCGCGACGGCCGAGACGGCGTCCTGCAGTTCGCTCACGTCACGGCCGATCAGGGCCGGGGCGATGCGCGTGGCCAGGGTACAAGTGATGGACCCGTCGGTATCGCCGGTAATGGCCGCCGTGGGAGGCGCCTCGCCGTAGCCGACGGCCCCCGTGTCCGAGACCAGGGCCACGATGTTCGTGGTCACGGTGTCGGTGCTGCGGAGCGCGGTCTTGAAAGGCTTTTTGAGGGGGATGGACAGCGTGCCCAGCCTCAGCTCGGTAATCCTCATGAACGATCCTCTCCTATGCGTATTCTCCTCCGAAAAACAAAAAACGGACTATTGTCCTGCCGCGTGGACAAGACCTTCGCCCGCTGATTTTGGCTCCTATGCACGAAAAAAAGACGATACTCCTCCCCGAGCCCCGCCGAGGGCGGCGGCCTCTCCGCCGACGAGGAAAGCGGCTCGCAACAAAAATTTAATGCAGTAATTTATCTCACAGGTAGAAGTTTTTGTCAATGAAGATGATGTTGTTGCCGTCGTTCTGTGGTAATGCAGCCGCGCTGTATATGGTGGTCCCCAACCAGAGGGCCACTAAATTATATTCGCTTCTTCCTCCAATCCGCTGTCTCGCCTCCGGGGAGCAGTATAATCATATCCGCAACCCGGCTGGGTAGACTCGGCCCTTTCTTCCGGCTGACTACTCGTCGTCCAGTTCGGACTCGACGATCGCCCCGGACTGGGCGTCCACGAGCACATCCATTTTCCTTCCATTGGCATCCTTATACTCCACCTCGTAGACCAGCCTTCCATCCTCCCAATCCAATCCCTCGGAAAGAATCTGTGCGTCGGGCCCCAGATTGGCCTGTTTCCTGACGATCGCGATGGCCTCATCCTCTGTGATCTTCACCATCCGTGCCTTTTCGCCTCGACCGTCGCCGGCAAACGTGGCAGCCGGCATCACGGCAGAGGCCAGCAAAAGCACCGCAATACCCGCCGCCGCAATTTTCTTCCCCTTCAAAGATACAAACAGTCTCCTCATCGTTCCATCCCGTTTCTCGTGTACGGTCCCATTCTCCATGTCTTTCATCCTCTCTTCCTCATCGAAAAATAAGGCAAATCAAAGAATCCTCGGACGTCGTTCCTTCCCCGATCCGCGTCTCCCGTTATACGCTTCACTCTTCGACCATCCGCCTCATCTCCCTCTTTGCAGACAAGCCCAACGAGGTCCTCAAAAAACATATAGCGAAAACCTGAATCTTTTCTGAACTTTTTCGCCTTCCGAGTATTATACCGGGCGGTAAAAAATAAACGCAGTCCTACGTCAAAGGACTGTGAAAAAGATCCCCGATGATGAACGGGCTGAAGGGTACGAATGGCCAAGGTCGGAGGGGATATCAGAGCAGCAGGACCAGCGTGCCCGCGACGACCGCCACAAGGCCCCAGACGGCTTTCGAGGACAGCCTTTCATGGAGGACCAGGCGGGAGAAGGCGACCGTGACGAGGATGCTCAGCTTGTCGATGGGGACCACGACGCTGGCGGGACCGTCCTGCAACGCCCTGTAATAGCAGAGCCAGGAGCCGCCCGTCGCCAGGCCCGACAGACAGATGAAGGCAAGCTCCCCTCTCGGGATCCCCCGGACCATGCTCAACTTCCCCGTGATCCCCACCATGCCCCAAGCGGCGGCCAGCACGACAGCCGTGCGTATCGCCGTGCCCAGGTTGGACTCCACGCCGGAGATGCCGACCTTTCCCAGGATGGCCGTCAGGCCGGCGAACACGGCGGAGCCCACGGCGCAGGGAAGCCAGCCCATCCCCCCGGCCGGTCCGGGACTCACGTCCTTCCTATCGATCATCAGAAACGTCCCCACGCCCATCATCAGGATGCCCGCCGCCTTGACGGGGCCGATCCCCTCGTTCAGGAACAGGGACGCCATCACGATGGTCACGATCGTACTCGACTTGTCGACGGGGGTGACCTCGTTGACGGTTCCGAGCTGCAGAGCGCGAAAATAGCACAGCCAGGACGCGCCAGTCGCAAGGCCCGACAGCACCAGGAACAGCAGCGTCCTTCCGCCGATCCGGCCGATCTGCGACTGCGAACCGGCGACGAAAACCATCAGCAGCGCGAAGAGCAGGACAACGAAGGTACGAATGGCCGTCGCGACGGTGGAATCCGTCCTCCGAACGCCGCACTTCGCCAAGACGGACGTCACCCCCGCGAAGAACGCCGAGGCGAACGCCAAGAGGATCCACACGGCCTCAGTCCGTATCGATCTCCTCGCGCTCCATCCCGTTCAGCATCGCGGCGATGTTCGTACTGAACAGGGGGAACGGATCGACGTACTGCCCCGCCAGACACAGGCCGTAGTGCAGATGCGGGCCTGTGATGCGCCCCGTCGCGCCGCTTTTCCCCACGATCTGGCCCTTCTTCACCCGATCGCCCTTCTTCACCCCGATCTCGCTCAGGTGAAAGAACACGCTGAGCACGCCGTTCCCGGAGTCCACGTAGATGCTCTTGCCGGCGTAGTAATGGTCCCCCGTCAGGACGACGGTCCCGGAGAACGGCGCCGCGACCGGGGTCCCCACCGCGGCCCGAAAATCCGTCCCGGCGTGGGGGCTCCGCGGCGTCCCGTTGTAGACGCGCCGAAACCCGTAGCTGCTGGTGACGACGCTACGGATCGGGTACTGCGGCGGGGTCGACCAGAACCGCTTCACCGTCATCGTCCTCTTGGCCACTGCGGCGAGCGCCGCCTCCCTCTTGATCCGAGGCTGATCGACCTTGGAGGGAAAGACCATCTTCGGGCTAACCTTGAGGT
The DNA here is from genome assembly GCF_963544685.1 of uncultured Fretibacterium sp. NCBI lineage: Bacteria > Thermotogati > Synergistota > Synergistia > Synergistales > Aminobacteriaceae > Fretibacterium > uncultured Fretibacterium sp. The sequence goes on from NZ_CAUUGJ010000061.1 coordinate 11,862, forward strand.
GCTCCTCGGGGTACTTCCGGGCCACGAGGCGCACCGTGCCCGTAACCCTGATCCTCTGCCCGTTCTGGATGAACTCGAAGACCAGCGGGTACTCGCCCGGCTTGATGTCGCGGACGTAGGAGCCCAGCAGGCCGTAGGAGACATAGCCCTCCCCGCCCTGTTCCACATCCAGCGAGACTGTCCGGCCCAGCCAGGTCACCGAGGGGTTCCGGTACTCCACGGCCGAGGAGAGGGACAGGGCGAATGCCTGCCCGACGTCCCAGTTCGACGGAAAGGTCACGAACGCGCTGCCCCAGGCCGGGCAACAGAGCAGAAGCCAGAAAAGGATTCCCAGGCCCCACGAAGAACCCGGGAACCCCCTCTCGAGGTTTTTCATCCCCGCGCACCCGGACGGACTAGCGGCCGCCGGAGGCCAGGGCGCGCAGCAACCCCCGGATCAGCAGCGCCAGGGAACGCGACGACTCCGCCATCACCCGAAGCACTTCCTCCTCCGTAAGGTGCTCGTCCCCCATCCCCGAGGCCCTGTTCGCCACGCAGGAGAGCACGGCGGTCTCCATCCCCATGGCGTTCGCGACGACGACCTCGGGCACCGTGGACATGCCCACGAGGTCCGCCCCGAGGGTTCGGGCCATGCGCACCTCCGCCGGCGTCTCGTAGGAGGGGCCCATGAAGGCCGCGTAAACCCCCCGCTTCAGGGTCAGGCCGGCCCCTGCCGCAGCCATATCCAGAAGCTCCAGGAGCCGCGGGCTGTAGGTGTGGGTCATGTCGGGAAAGCGCACGTTCCACCGCGGCTCGGAGGGCCCGACAAGGGGATTCGCCCCCATCAGGTTGATGTGGTCCCGAACCGCGGCGATATCGCCCGGCACCAGCTCGGGGTTGACCCCGCCCGAGGCGTTCGTGGCCACGTACTGCCGAACGCCCATCATCCCGAGCACCCGGACGGGAAAGGTGACCTCCCGCATGGAATAGCCCTCGTAACAGTGCACGCGGCCCTGCAGCAGGATCACCGGGCACCCCTCGAGCATCCCCATCACCACGCGTCCGGCGTGGCCGGGCGCCGTGGAGAGCGGCCATCCGGGGATCTCCGCCGCGGACAGGATGCGGGCATCCTCCACCTCGTCGGCGACGGACCCCAGGCCGGACCCCAGGACCACGGCCGCGCGGGGCTTGAAGTCCCCGGCCGCACGGCACAGACAATCGAGCGCCTTCATGGCGCGGTCGTAACCGCACAGTTCATCGTCCATCATTCAAACAACACTCCTTCCGGCTCCATCAAAGGCCCTCGGGCCTGGAAAATCGACAGAAAAAGCAAAAAAGTCCCTCCTCACGCCCTGGGGTGAAAGCGGTCGTACTCCGTCCGCATCTCGCGGTCGAAATGGGCGTAGACCTGCGTCGTCATGATCGACGCGTGCCCCAGCATCTCCTGGAGCGTCCGCATGTCCATCCCCCGGGCCAGCAGGTGCGTCGCGAAGCTGTGCCGCAGGATGTGCGGATACAGGCGGGACCGTGCGATGCCCGCCGCCGCGCCCCGGCGCCTCAGGATGCGCCAGAGGTCCTCGCGGCGCAGGGGACGGCCCAGGCGGGACAGAAACACGTGCCCGTCCCCGAGGCGGTTCAGGTCGTGACGCGCGGAGTCCAGGTAGAGCCGGACGCTCCGCGCCGCCGCCCCCAGAAAGGGCACGACCCGCGCCTTGTTCCCCTTGCCGAGGGTCCGCAGCAGCCGGGAGTCGAAGTCCAGGTCCACGACCTCCAGCCCGCAGAGCTCGCTGGCCCTCAGGCCGCAGCCGTACCCCAGCTCGACGATGGCGAGGTCCCGCACGTCCAGAGGCCGCGGGCCGCGGCAGGCGTCCAGCAGGCGCCCGATCTCCGCCTCGTTCAGGATGCGGGGCTCCTTCCGGGTCCTGCGGGGGAGCTCCGGCAGGGGCAACTCCTCCTCGTTCCCCTCCTCCATCTCGACGAAGCGCATCCAGGAACGGATCGCCGCGACCGCGCGCTGCTGCGTCGAACGGGCCTTGCCCTCGGCCGCGAGGTCCCGGCGGAAGGCCGCGACGTCGTCGGGGGAGGGCGGGTAGCTGTCTCTTATACACATCTCCGAGCCCACGAGACGGAGCTACATC
>NZ_CAUUGJ010000062.1:0-13802 GCF_963544685.1 uncultured Fretibacterium sp.
ATCTCCACCAAGATGACGGGCGAGGACTTCCTGAGACCGATGACCCTGGGCATCATGGGGCTCGGTCTGGTGGCCTTCGTGCTGGACACCGCGGTGGGGGTCGTGACGGCGAAGGTCCTCAACCTCTTCCTGCGCCGGAAGATCAACCCCATGATCGGCGCGGCGGGCATATCCGCCTTCCCCATGTCCTCGCGGGTGATTCAGAGGATGGCCACGGCCGAGGACAAGAACAACTTCATCCTGATGCAGGCCGTCGGGGCCAACGTCTCCGGACAGATAGGCTCGGTCCTCGCCGGAGGGCTGCTGATGGCCTTCCTCGCGGGGTTGTAGGATCCGAGGATCGGCGAATGAAAGGCCGGCCCGCGCCTTGGGACCTCCAAAGCGCGGGCCGGCCTTGTCCTGTCCCTCCCGGTCGTTCTCAGAGCGGCGCTCCGCGCTCCAGAATCCCCGTCGTCGAAAGCCCCTCGACGAGCGGCAGAATGACGACCTCACCCGCGAACTCCCGGCCCGGTAGGTCCTCGGCCCGATAGTCGCCGCCCTTCGCCAGCACGTCGGGCCTCAGCCCCGAGAGCAGGGCCGCCGGGGTATCCTCGTCGAACACGACCACCAGATCGACGGGCCTCAGCGCGGCCAGGAGGAGCGCACGGTTCCCCTCCGTATTGACGGGACGGGACGGACCCTTGAGGGCCCTGACGGATCGGTCGCTGTTGAGCCCCACGACCAGGCGGTCTCCAAGGGCGCGGGCCCGGCGCAGGCTGTCCAGATGTCCGGCATGGAGTACGTCGAAGCATCCGTTGGTGAAGACCACCCGCAGCCCCTCTCCCTGCCAGGCGCGGACCTGCGCCGCCGCCTCGGAGGCGCCGACGATGGGGCTCGTGAGGCGCGCCTCGCGGGCACACTCGTCCAGCAGTTCCTGGACGGAGATGGGATAGGTACCGGACCGGGTGACGACGAACTGCGCCGCCTCGTTGGCCATGCGGGCCGCGGACTCCATGTCGAAACCCGCAGCGGAAAAGGCCGCCAGAACGGCGATGACGGTGTCCCCGGCGCCGCTGACGTCGAACACCTCGACGGGCCTCGCCGGGATGTGAAGGGGCTCGTCGCCGAGCAGGCTCATCCCCTTCGAGGAGCGCGTCACGAGGAGGCGTCCGATGCCGTAACGGCGCCGAACCTCCCCTCCGGCCGATGCGACGCAGTCGTCCTCGTTCGAGATGGGGGAACCCTGGACGGCTGCCAGCTCCCCCAGGTTGGGGGTCGCGACGTCCGCCCCCCGGTATTTCGACCAATCGGAGCCCCGGGGGTCGACGAACACGGGGATGCCCCGCGCTTTCGCCCGTGCGATCGCCGCCGTGCACAGCCCGTCGGTGCAGAATCCCAGGCCGTAATCGGAGAGGATGAGGGCTCCGGCCCCCTCCGCGGCGGCATGGTCCAGAAAGCGAAGGGCCCTCTCCATCTGGGCGTCCGTCAATGGCATCACCGTCTCGTGGTCGAACCGCGCCACCTGCTGGCCGCCGCAGAGCAGCCGGGTCTTCGTCAGGGTCGGACCGGGGCGGGCGAGGAGCTCCGCCTCGATGTTCAATTCCTGCAAATGAGCTCGGACCCGTTCCGCCCCGGGATCGTTCCCCACGGTTCCCGACAGGAGGACCCGGCAGCCAAGCCCTCGAAGGTTCGCGGCGACGTTTCCGGCGCCGCCCAGGTTATCGGTCTCCGCCCCGCAGACGACCACGGGGATGGGAGCCTCGCGCGATACGCGGGAGGTCGCGCCGAAGAGGTAACGGTCCAGCACCACATCCCCCAGGACCGCGACGGCGACCTCGGACGTTCTGTGGGAGCGAAGGAAATCCAGCAAAGCTTGCGTTGTCTGAAGACTGTTCTGCATGTCGGACCTCGGAGGAGGGCATCGGGCATCGTCCTGCCCTCGTGATCGATTTTTCCGTTTTGTTCTTTTACCTTTTGTTCGGCCGGCGCGCTCCGTGTCGATTGCCGGAAAACGGGCCGGCGCGCTCCGTATTGTATCAAAAACCGTCCCGATGGAATTCGCGGGGGGCCCGTTACGCCAGGTCGCGGAAGAGCTCCAGCCAGGCCTCCGCCGCCCGCTCCTCGGAGAAAAATGCCGCGCGCCCGCGCAGGTCCTCGAACGGCAGAGGATGCGACAGGGCCTCCCTGAGGGCGCGGGCCACGTCCTCCGGGTCCCCGACCCGCGCCAGCCGGCCGTACCGTCCGCCGTCCAGGATCTCGGACGGACCGCTTGGGCAATCGGTCGAGACGACGTTGCAGCCGCAGGCCAACGCCTCCGCCACGACGTTGCCGAACCCCTCGAAGCGCGAGGTCAGGGCGAACACCGCGGCACGGGACATCCAGGCGTAGGGATTGGGCGAGTAGCCGGGCAGCAGGGTGCGGCCGGTCAGGTTTTTCTCCTCGATCAGCCTTTCCAGCATCCTGCGTTGTTTTCCCTCCCCCAGAACGATCAGCCTCACGTCCGGAAGGTCCCGGGCCAGGAGGGCGAAGGCGCGCACGAGCGTTGTGAAGTCCTTCTGGTCCCCGAGGCGCCCCGCGCCGAGGACGACGGGAGGCTCTCCGGGAGCCAGCCAGGGGTGCGGAACGGGAGCCCGGGCCTCCTCCAGCAGCTCGTCCGTCACCACGGGGTTGTAGATGACGCGGATGCGGTCGGGAGGAAGGAGGTGCAGCCCTCTCATCTCCCCGGCCACCCCGTTCGAGATGCAGACACAGGCGGAGGCCGCGGGATAAAGCAGGCGGCATCGCAGAAACCGCAGGCGCGTCTGCAGGGGGCCCCGGTCCATCGTGAACATGTTGCGCTGCGAGAGGACGACCCTGAAGGGTCCCCCCAGCATCCGTTTCGCCAACAGCGTGCGCATGGACGTGTAGACGGGCAGGAGAAAGTCCGTGGGGCGGGCGCGAAGCTCCTGCAGCAGGCGGAGAAAGGAGCCGTGCAGGTCCACGGTCCTTATGGCGGGATCGATGGAACCCAGGAGCGGGCCGCGCACCCTCAGAAGGAGGAGCGTCACCTCCACGTTTCTGCGTGCCAGCCCGTTGGCGAGCCTCAGCGACGATCGCTCCGCGCCGCCCTCCCCGGCGTCACGGAGCAGGAAGGCGACGCGCAGCGGCTTCTCCGCGGGGCGCTCGAGGGAAACCTCTCGACTATGCAAAGTCATTGATGGCGGCGCAGACATAATCTATCTCGGCCGGAGATATCCCGTCATATACAGGCAGGCTCAGCACCGTGTCCGCACAGCGTTCCGCGATCGGGAAATCGCCCTTTCCGAAACCCAGGCGGGAATAGGCCCGACTGAGGTGCGGCGGAATGGGGTAGTGAATCAGAGTGCCGATCCCCGCGTCCTTCAGGTGGCGCTGCAGAGCGTCCCGCTTATCGGATGCGACGACGAACTGATGCCACACGGGCTCGACGTCGTCTCTGACCCTGGGGAGCCCGATCGAGGGATTGATGATGGCACTTCTGTAATGATCGGCGACCCGTTGACGTCCCCGCTGAAGCTGAGGCAGGTGCCTGAGCTTCACGCGGAGCAGCGCGGCCTGGAGTTCGTCCAGGCGGGAATTGACCCCCTCGATTTCGTGAACGTACTTCTGGATGCTGCCGTAGTTTCTCAGGAGGCGGATGCGCTGGGCAATCTCATCGGAATCCGTGACCACGGCTCCGGCGTCTCCGAAGGCCCCCAGATTCTTGGTAGGGAAAAAGCTGAAGCAGCCGATGGTCCCCCAGGACCCCGTCATCCTTCCCGACACCGAGGCTCCGTGACTCTGAGCGCAGTCCTCGATGACGAAGAGCTTATATTTTTCAGCCACGGTACGGATGGAGGGCATATCACAGGGCTGGCCGTACAAGTGGACCGGCATGATGGCCCGGGTGCGTTTCGTGATGGCTGGCTCGATCCGCAGGGGATCGAGATTGTAAAATTCGTCGGGCTCCACGAAAACAGGGGTGGCGCCGCGCTCCGTGATGCCCAGGACGGAGGCGATATAGGTATTCGACGGGACGATGACCTCATCCCCCGGGCCGATGTCGAGGGCGCGCACCGAGAGGACGAGCGCGTCCAATCCCGAGGCCAGGCCCACGCAGTGCCGGCACCCCGTGAAGCGGGCGAATTCCTCCTCAAAGGCTTCCACTTCTTTCCCCAGGACGTACCAACCGGAGCGAAGCACCCGGCCTGCCGCCTCGAGGTACTCTTCGCGAAAAAGCTCGAACTGGGGGCTCAGGGTATTTGCGGGGACCTTCACTGCAATCGCCTCCCATCGAATGATTGCCTTCGTGAGACAAACGTGTCGTAGTCACGAATGTAATCGGATTCATCGTAATGATCGGAAGCCAGCACCAACAGGACGCTGTCCCTCTCGATCCAACGCATGGTGTGCCACAGGCCGGGCCCGAGGAACAGACCTTTTTCGGGGGTGTTCAGGACAAGGGTCTCCGTCCTGCCCAGGCCGTCGTCCAGAAAAACCTCGATAGCCCCGTTCACGCAGACCAGAAATTGCCTCAGGGCCTTGTGCGCATGTCCTCCCCGAACGCCGCCGGGCTCCACACCATAGGAATAGTACACGCGTCCGATCTCGAAGGGGACGTCGCGAAGCGCCTCGATGAACGAGACCTTTCCCAACACGGAGGGCTTTGCGGCCCGTGTTTTTATGTTCTGCAGCACAGCGAATTTCAGTCCTCCCATACGATTGTGGCGAAAAGCGCATCGGGTGAGCAGAGCCCGGAGGTTCGAGAGACGCGGGCCCTTTCGATTTCCTCCATCACAGGAGACCTTCCAGATACCGGGCGTAATCCGTACCCCGGAGACGTTCGATCGTGGAAAGGAGCTTGTCCTTCGCGATCCAGCCGCTGCGCAGGGCGATCTCCTCCGGACAGGCGATCATCAGACCCTGGCGCTTCTGGACAACCTCGATGAAGGTCCCCGCCTCGGAGAGGGCCTCGTGCGTTCCCGTGTCCAGCCAGGCGAAACCGCGTCCCATCGGCTCCAGCCGCAAGCTCCCCTCGTCGTGGTAAAGCCGGATCAGATCCATGATCTCGAGTTCTCCACGAGCGGAGGGGGAGAGCCGCCGCGTCTTTCCGACAACGGTTTCATCAAAAAAATAAAGTCCCACGACGGCGTAATGCGACCGAGGCCGGGAGGGCTTCTCCTCCAGGCTCAGGATCTTCCCCTTCTCATCGAACTCGACGACGCCATAGCGCTCCGGGTCCTTGACCCGATAGGCGAATACGGTGCCGCCGCACTCGAGCGCGGCGGCGTTTTTAACCATCTCGCTCAGCGAGGAGCCATAAAAGACGTTGTCGCCCAAGATCAGGGCCGCCCCCTCGCCGGCGAGAAACTCCTCCCCCAGCAGAAACGCCTGGGGCAGCCCTTCAGGTAGCGGCTGGATGCGGTATTTCAGGCTGATCCCCAGCTGCGAACCGTCTCCCAGAAGCCTCCGATACTGATCGATGTCCTCGGGGGAGGAGATCAGCAGAATGTCGCGTATCCCCGCCAGCATCAGGGTCGTCAGGGGGTAATAGATCATGGGCTTGTCGTAAATCGGCAACAGCTGTTTACTGACGGCCAGGGTCAGAGGGTACAGCCGCGTTCCTCTTCCTCCGGCCAGGATGATTCCCTTTCTTATCATGACGGCCCCCTCATGCCCAGGCGCTTCAGCTGATAATCCTTCGTGACGGATTGCAGCCAGGCCTCGTTTTCCAAATACCAGGATACGGTTGCGCGGATCCCGGATTCGAATGCGTATTCCGGTCTCCAGTTCAACTCCCTTCGGATTTTCGAGCTGTCGATGGCGTAGCGGCGGTCGTGGCCCGGACGGTCCGGGACGAAACGGATGCGCTCCCTGTGGGAGCGTCCATCCTTCCCGGGGCGCCGCTCGTCCAGGATATCGCAGAGGAGGTTCACCACCTCGAGGTTGGAGCGCTCGCAGTTTCCTCCCACGTTGTAGCTCTCTCCAGGACGTCCGTGCTCCAGGACAGCCGCCAGGGCGCTGCAGTGATCGGCGACGTAGAGCCAGTCGCGGACGTTCCTGCCGTCCCCGTAGATCGGGAGCTCTCCGCCCCGAAGGATGGAGAGGATCATGTGCGGGATCAGCTTTTCCGGAAATTGATAAGGCCCATAGTTGTTGGAACAATTTGTGGTCAGTGTCGGCAGTCCGTAACTGCGGTGCCAGGCGCGGACCAGGTGGTCCGCGCTTGCCTTGGAAGCGGCGTAGGGAGAGTTGGGGGCGTAGGGGTCCGATTCGGAAAAGCGGCCCGTATCCCCCAGGGAGCCGAACACCTCGTCCGTCGAGACATGCAGGAAACGGAACGCCGCCTTTTCATCGCTCCGCCCGTCCAGGCCGTCCAGCCAGGAACGCGCCGCCTCCAGCAGGCGGAAAGTCCCCTCGATATTGGTCCTGATGAAGGCGGAGGGAGCGTCGATGGAGCGATCCACATGGGACTCCGCCGCCAGGTTGAGGACTCCGGCGAAACGGTATCGCTCGAAAAGGCTGCGAAGCAACTCCGCATCGGCGATATCCCCTTCGACGAAGGTAAAACGGGGATCTTCAAACGCCCTTGCAAGAGATGCCTTGTGTCCGGCGTAGGTCAGGCTGTCCAGTACGACGACGCTGGCACGCCGTTCCAGGAGATAATGCGTGAGGTTGCTGCCAATAAAACCGGCGCCACCGGTAACGAGAAAAAATTTGTCCGCTATCACGTCAGCACATCCTCCTTAACGCACGGAGCGGGGATCTTCCGGGACGCCTGCATTGGAATGTCGATGTCGGTCGGGGCGGAGGGATGCGGATACGCAATGGAGCCCCTCCTTCAGGAGTACCCACAGGATGGAGAACTTGTCGTTGCACAGGATGTCGCGCCAAAGACGCGTGAATACCCTCCCGTAACACTGTCCCGTATGTCGGTGCGTGAGCGGAGAACAGGCGGCAACGCCGATCAGGAGATCGATCAGGGCTTCCCTCGATTGATCCTTCCCCCAGGGAGTCTTCAGATAGGTGTTCCAGTACAGACGTTCCAGAGGCGTCCCGCGGAACCCCTCCCATGGTTTGGGGTGGCGGATGGCGTGGACGATGGCGTCCTCCACATCCCCCTCCAGGTCCCGCTTATTGAAGCGGTCCTCCAGAATCTTGATCCTGCCGCGGAACAAGGAGTTGATAAAGTCCTGATCGGCATGGCTGATCTGGTGCCCGTAGCGCGGATACCACCGGGCGGCGCTTGCCGCCAGATCGAGCTCCCGGTTGATCTGCCGCAGATCCATCAGAAGAACGCCGGAGTTGACGTATTCCGAGATACGGGAGCCTATCAGCCGCAGGCGGAGCGCCTCGGCCGAGAAGGATCGTTTGGCCTTTCGGGGGGGATAGTCCAGCGCTCCGGCCAGAAGGCGGCCCTCGAGAGGAACGTCCCAAAGCTCCCTGACGTCCAGATTGACGAGGACGTCGCAGTCCAGGTAGATGACCCTTTCCTCCGAGAGCAGGGAGGGGATGAGGATGCGGAAAAGAGCGCCTCGGGAAAGGATCTTCTCGCCCCGGGCCAGCGCCGTGTCGCCGACTCCCATGATGGCTTGGGAGACATCCTCGAATCGAACCTCCTGGGCATAGATATCGGCGACTCGCTGCAGCTTGTCCCTGTTTTCGTCGGTCAAGGTCCGGTCGTGCAGGATATGCACGCATACGGAGCTTCGCGTTTTCTCGAAGATGGAGGCCATGACCACCCCGGCATGCCGGGAGTAGGTCCCCGACGGATCATAAACCCCAAGGACCACGTGGACGACGTCATTTTCGGCCGTCCGTTCCGAGTCCCCGTCCATGAGTTCCCGAGCTCCATGAGCACGTCGTTCCAACGGGGCCTCCCGGATACCTTCGGGCCCCATGCAGTCTTCATTCATAGTCATTTTGATTCGAAGAGCCCTTTCAATCTGCAAAGCGACTCCGCGCACAGAATCGCCGTCCAGGTCCCGGCCCGGGAAACCCAGCGGAGGAGATCCCGGCGCAGGCGGGAAAGTATCTTTTTATAGCAGCGCGAGACGTGGGGATGCATGTTGGGGGAACCCATGGCCGCCTCCATCATGTTACGGACAAGGACCTCCTCCAGGGGCTGCGCCCAGGGGGTCCTGGAAAAATACAGCCAGTACGGCAGCTCCTTTGAACGGCCCAACATCCCGTTCCAGGGCTTCACCGGGCCGGTATAGTGGATGACGGCGTTTTCGGTGTCCCCGGCTGAGCCGTGTCGGTTGAAGCGTTCGTCGACGAACGTGATGTCGCCCTTGAAGTGGGCGTTGAGGAAATCCTGATCCAGGTACCTTGCAGTGTGCCGGTGACGCTCGAACCACAGGGAACAGGCCTCGAGGAGATTTTCCCTGCCCTCGTCCCGGAGCCTGCGCAAGTCGAACACCAGCATGCCGGAGTTGACGTAGCCGGAAAGGTCGCATCCGTTGAGGCGTGCCGACAGGGCCTCGGGAGAGAGAAAACGGCGCCGTTTCGAGGAAAGGAAGTCGTCCCGCACCCCGGCGAGGGCCCTGCCCTTCATGTCGATGTCCCAGACCTCTCCGATATCCAGGTTGACGACGATATCGCTGTCGAGGTAAATCGCCCTGTCCGCCGTCAGCGTACAGGGGACAAGGATCGGAAAAAGGGCCCCGACGGAGTAGCGGGAGAGCGTCGTCAACCGGGAGGCGCTCTGCCCCATCCGGGCAAGCAGGGAGCTGACGTCGTCAAAGACGACCTGCTGCCCGTGGGATTCGGCCACGGCCTTGAAATTGTTCCTGTTCCTGTCCGTCAGGGGCTCGTCGTGGAGGATATGGACGCAGACGGACCTCTGCGTGTTATCGAAGATGGATTGCATGACGACGCCCGCATGCCGGGAATACTCTCCCGTCGCATCGTGGTCGGGCAGAGCGACATGAATGGTCTCCCCGGAGATATCCATGACGATATCCCCGGAGGCCTCCATTGCGGCTGTATTCCGGATCGCCGCCGTCACGGTTTTTTTGTCCTTTCCAGCATCCGCCGCACCGCCTCCAGGTCCTCCGCGGTGTCGACGCTCGGCCCCGAGCCGCCGCAGCGCGTCACAGCGACGCGGAGCCTGTATCCGTGTTCCAGGATTTTGAGCTGTTCCAGCGACTCCGTCTCCGCCAGGGGCGTCATGGGAAGCTCCGCGTAGCGTTTGAGGAAGCCGGACCGGTAACCGTAGATGCCGATGTGCTCGTAGACGGGGATGCGGGGCGTGCTGCGCGGGTAGGGGATGGGAGAACGGCTGAAGTAGAGCGCGTCGCCGTTCTGCCCCAGCACCACCTTGACCGCATTGGGGTTTTCGCGATCCGCCTCGTCCCGCAGGGGGCGGCAGAGCGTGGAGCAGACGACGTCGGGGCCCGAGAAAAGGGCCTCGGCCACCTCGTCGATCATGGCCGGGTCCAGCAGGGGCTCGTCGCCCTGGATGTTGATCACGGCGTCGGCGTCCCGGCTCTTCAAAACCTCCGCGGCGCGGCTCGACCCGTTGGGGTGCTCCGGCGACGTCATCACCGCGGCCCCATCGCCCGCAAAGGCACGGACGGCCTCCAACACGCGCCGGTCGTCCGTCGCCACGACGAGCTCCGTCAGGCAGGCCGCCCGCAGGGCCCGCTCGTAGACGTGCTGAATCATGGGCTTGCCGCAGATATCCGCCAGCACCTTGCCGGGCAGGCGGGTGGAGGCGTAACGGGCGGGGATGACGCCCAGTATTTTATATGCGCTTCGTAGTTTCATGAAGTTCCTCTCTTCAAGAAATATGCAGGTGTGGTCGGCCGGGGGTCCCTGAGGAGGGCGAGGTTTAAGCCACACCGGCCTTCAGGAGCTCGTGGATGTGCACCATCCCCGCGGGGCGGCCGTCCTCTACAGCCACGAGCACGCTGATCTCCATGCGTTCCATGACACGCACGGCCTCGGCTGCCAGGCTGTCCGGGGCGATGGTCCTGGGGTTGGGGGTCATCGCCTCCTCGATGGGAACCCGGAAGGCCTCGGCCCCCCTTCTCTCCATCAGACGCCGCAGGTCCCCGTCGGTGAAGATGCCAATCAGTCCGCCCCGTTCGTCCACGACGCAGGTGGCCCCGTAGTTCTTGCTGGTGATGGCGAAAAGCGCTTCCTTCACCGGAACGCCGCGCCGCACCACGGGCAGCTGGTCGGGGCCGCCCATGACGTCCCGGACCCGCGTCAGCAGGCGCCGTCCCAGGGCCCCTCCGGGGTGGAACAGGGCGAAGTCCTCGCGGCGCAGGCCGCGCAGCTGCGTCACCATCGCGGCCAGGGCATCCCCGATCACGAGCTGCAGCGTCGTGCTGCTCATGGGGGCGAGCTGCAGGGGATCGCCCTCCCGCTCCACCCCGGAGTCGATGACGATGTCCGAGTGCTGCGCCAGGGGGGAGTACATACCTCCGGTCACGGCGATCATCGTCGCCCCGATCCTGCGGAAATGGGGCAGAAGGGCCAGCACCTCGCTCGTCGTCCCGCTGTTGCTGACGAAGAGCCCCACGTCCTCGCTGCGGACCATCCCCAGGTCCCCATGGGAGCCCTCCGCGGCGTGGAGAAAGAAGGAAGGGGTGCCCAGGGAGGCCAGGGTCGCCGAGATCTTGCGCCCCACGTGCCCGGATTTGCCCAGCCCGACGACGACAACGCGCCCCGAACATCCGTAGAGGGCGCGCGCCGCCCGGACCAGCTCGGGCCCCAGCCGCTCCGCGGCGCGCAGCAGCTCCGCGGCCTCGGTGCGGATGAGTTCTCTGCCGGAACGCAGCAGGTCCTCGTCCGAGAAGCTCTCCCCGGGGCGCTCGCACGGCAGGACGGCGCTCATCGTGCTCTCCCTGCCGCGGCGCGGCGGGCGTTGTGAATGGCGAGCACCTGATCGAGAAAGACGCCCATCTCGCTCAGGGGGATCATGTTCGGGCCGTCGCTTCGGGCGTCCTCGGGAGAGGGATGCGTCTCGACGAACAGCGCGTCGATCCCAACGGCCGCCGCCGCCCGGGCGAGCGGCAGGGCCAGGGTACGGTCCCCGCCGCTCGAGCCGCCGAGCCCTCCGGGACGCTGGACGCTGTGCGTGGCGTCGAACACCACGGGATACCCCAGGGCCCGCATCGAGACCAGCCCGGCCATGTCCACGACCAGGCGGTGGTAGCCCATCGCCGTTCCGCGCTCGCACAGCAAGACGCGGTCGTTGCCCGCCTCCCGGCACTTCGCGGCGGCGTGAGCCATGTCCTCCGGGGCCAGGAACTGCGCTTTCTTGATGTTGACGATCTTCCCCGTAGCGGCGGCGGCGACGAGAAGATCGGTCTGGCGGCACAGGAATGCGGGGATCTGAACGATGTCCACGACGCGCCCGACAGGCTCTGCCTGCCAGCTCTCGTGGACGTCCGTGACCACGGGGACGCCCGCCGCCTCCCTGATCCGCGCGAGCTGTTCCAGGCCCTTTTCCAGGCCGGGACCGCGCCAGGAGCGCAGGGAGGTACGGTTCGCCTTGTCGAAGGACGCCTTGAAGACGTAGGGCAGGCCGCGGGCCTCGCAGAGGTCCTTCATCGTCCGCGCGACCTCGAGACCCAGCTCCGGGCTCTCCAGCGAACAGGGCCCCGCCAGGACCGTCAGGCGTCCGTCGCCGATGACGAAATCCCCGAGCCCGTATCTCTCGTTCGATCTTTCCATTGGGGTACCATCCTTTCCATCGAGGTACCATCCTTGTTCCCATTGGGGAAAATTCGGGGAAAGGCCGAAGCCTCCCCTGTACTTTCGATTACAATGAGTCATATTAGCGCAATTCGAGGGGGAAGGAAAGGGCCGGAGTCCCAATCCCGCTCCATCGGCCGCTCTGTGTAAGGGGGAAAGGAGTGTTAAAATCATGAGGCGGCTGGAATGTCGCCCTGCCGGTCGTCTCGCCGTCCCGAAGAGATCTTCGAGGCGGGGGCCTTTTGGGCCTGGAAGAAGTTTTTTCGGTCCGGGGTGAAAAGCGTTTTTTCTGGAGGTTTTTCGATGAGCGATCAGGGATATTCCTTTGAGGCCGCCAACCCGAGGGTGGCGGAGGCCCTCCGGCAGCTTTCCCTCATCCTGCACGGCAAGGAGGCCGTCCTCATACGGCTTCTTGCCTGTGTCTTTGCGGGGGGACACCTTCTTCTGGAGGACCTGCCGGGGCTGGGCAAGACGACCCTGGCCCTGGCCGCGGCGCGCCTCCTGGGGATGCGGTTCGGACGGGTGCAGTGCACCAACGACCTCTTGCCGACCGACGTCACGGGCCTGAGCGTCTACAAGGCCGAGACGGGGCAGTTCGAGTTTCACCCCGGCCCGGTGTTCAACAACCTGCTGCTGGTGGACGAGATCAACCGGGCGACCCCCAAGACGCAGAGCGCACTGCTGGAGGCCATGGGGGAGGAGCAGGTCACCGTGGACGGGACGAGCTACGCGCTGCCGCGGCCCTTCTTCGTCATCGCGACGCAGAACCCCGTCGAACATGCCGGAACCTTCCCGCTCCCGGAGTCGCAGATGGACCGCTTCATGGTCAAGGCGTCCGTCGGCTATCCCTCCAGGGATGCGGAACGGCAAATTTTAAGGCTGGGATCCCAGCGGCAGGATCTCTTCTCCTTTCCCTCCCTGTTCACCGCGGAGGAGATCGTCGCGCTGCAGGGCAGGATCGAACGGGACGTCCGGGTCGACGACCGAATCCTGGACTATGTCCTGGACCTTGCGGAGAGGACCCGGACCCATCCGCAGCTGGAGTGCGGCGTGTCCCCGCGCGGTGCCATGATGGTCCTGCAGGTGGCCCGTTCCCTGGCCTGGATGCGGGGGAGGGACTACGTCGTTCCCGAGGACGTCCGCTTTCTGGCGCCCGAGATCCTGGCGCACCGCCTTCAGCCTTCGGCCGGGAGCTCGTCGTCCCGGGACGAGATCCTCCAGTCCATCCTGGATGTTGTGCCCATCCCCTGATGCGGATGCGCGGAGGACCGAGGCCCCGGAGAAAAGAAACTCTTGTGATTCGATTCAGGACGGCGGGCGTGGTCCATGTCGTCCTGACCATCGTTCTGGGAGTGGTCTCCGTCAACAGCGGGAACAACCTGCTCTGTCTCGTGACGTCCCTGCTGTTGGGCTACCTGCTGGCCTCGGGCGTCGCGGGATGGCGCAACGTCATGGGGGCCGAGGCGTGGGCGGAGCTGCCCGACGAGATCTATGCGGGGCGGCCCTTCAGGCTTGTCGTCAAGGCGCGGAACCGGCGTCGTTTCGCCTCGATCCACATGATCGAGGTCTCCGCGCGCCCGGTGGGGGAATGGGACGGCCTTCAGGAGCCCGTTCGTGCTTTTTTCGGGATCGTTCCCCGGGGAGAGACCGCGTCCCGCAGCGTATGGATGACCCTGCCCCGCCGGGGACGGGCGGCCCTTGCCCTGGATGTGGCCTCCGCATACCCCTTCGACTTCTTCGTCCGATGGGGGCACACGCCCCCGGAGTCCGGAGCGCTGGTCTTCCCCACCCCGCTTCCCGAACGGCCCTCGTCCGTTTGGGCCGACGAGGGCAGGCCCGACGAGGAGGAGGACCGTCCCGTCGGAGCGCCGCTCGATGCGGAGGAGGTTGCCGGCGTTCGGCCCTATCAGGCCGGCGATCCCGTAAACCGCATTCACTGGAAGATCTCCGCCCGCACCGGAAAGCTGAGCACGCGCCTGTTCGAGACCCCGCACGTTCGTTCGGGCCGCACGATAGACCTGGACGCTCTCGTGAGGAACGGCGTGGAGCGCGGGCTCTCCATTGCGGCGGGGAGGGTCCTCGAAGCGGGGAGGGAGGGCGTCCCCATAGGGCTGAAG
>NZ_CAUUGJ010000063.1:0-13612 GCF_963544685.1 uncultured Fretibacterium sp.
CGGGCCCATTCCGCGCAGAGGGCGGGGTCGATCGTCAGCTCCGGCCCGTAGTATCGCGCGTTAAGCTCGCCCCACAGCGTGCTCATCCACTCCGGCGTCAGGGCGTCGCCCGCCTCGGCCCGGGCGTGGGTACGCCGCTCGAAGTCCGCGAACATCGCCTGCCGGAAGAACGTCGTCCGCACCATGTCGTAAAAATAGTTCAAGAGCCATTTCTTCTCCGCATCCGTCCCGCTTCGCCTCAGCAGGTACCCGAGCAGCAGGGCCTCGTTGGTGGTGGAGGCGACCTCCGCGAGCAGGATCGTGTAGTCGGCGTAGACCTGGGGCTGGGAGGCGTGGGAGTACCACGAGTGCAGGGAGTGCCCCATCTCGTGGACCAGCGTGAAGACGTCCCGCAGGGTACCGTTGTAGTTCAGAAGCACGTAGGGGCTCGTCCCGTAGGATCCCCAGGAATAGGCCCCCTTGCGCTTTCCCCGGTTCTCCCGGACGTCGATCCATCGCTCCGCAAAGCCGCGCTTCAGGTTGGCGACGTAGTCCGGCCCCAGCGGCTCCAGCGCCCGAACCGCCAGATCGCAGGCCTCCTCGTAGGGAATGTCGGTAAGGGGCTCGTCCGACAAGGGGACGTTGAGGTCGTAGTAATGCACGGAGTCGAGCCCGAGGGCGCGCCGGCGCAGCGCGACGCAGCGGTGCATGAGGGGCGCGAAGCGGACGGCGGTATCCACCACGTTGTCGTAGACGCACGTCGGCACGTCGTCGCCGAACAGCGACATCTCCAGGGTGTCCCTGTAGCGCCGCGCGTTGGCGTAGAAGATGTCGCCCTTCACGGAGCCCGCGTAAAGCGCGCCGATGGCGTTGCGGAACGCTCCATAGGTCTCGTGGATGCCCTCGAAAGCGGCCTTGCGCACCAACCGGTCCGAAGAGCGGCTCAGCCGGTAGTAGCGCTCCTCGGAGAGCTCCACCAGGCCGCCCTTCTCGTCCCGGATGTCGGGGAACTTCAGGTCCGCGTCGGTCAGGAGGGTAAAGGCGTTCTCCGGGACGGCGGAGAGCTCCCTCGTCCGGGCCAGGAGCCCCTCCTCGGCCGGGGAGAGGACGTGCGCCCGCTCCCTGAGGATCTCGGAAAGGTGGAAGTCGTAGAGCCGCAGCCCCTCGTCCTCCGCAATCCAACGCCTCAGGTCGGCCTCGGGGATCGAAAGGACCTCGGGGCGGAAGAAGGAACAGACGGCTCCGTGCCGCGTCGCCAGGGTCTCGATGCGGGCGGCCATCTCCATGGGCCGCGTGACGCGCAGGTCCTCGTGGCTCTTCATATTGGCGTAGACGTAAAGCTTCCCCAGCTCCAGAGCCACGGCCTCCTCCGCCCTCAGATAGGCCAGAAGCGCGGCCGGCCCCTCCCCAAGGTGCCCCGCGTGGCCTGCCAGGGCCTCGATCCTGGGCTCCAGGGCGGCAAAAGCGGCCTCCCATGCCTCGGCGGAGGGATAGATGGCCTCCAGATTCCAACGGTCGCGCTCCGGGACCTCCGAGCGCTCCGGGACGGAGCCGGCCCCCGCCGGCTCCTTTGCGTCGAACAAAGGCACGTTGAATTTGAATTTTGATAAGGAATCGGTACGCTGCAATCTCATGCACCTCACGAACATTCTCGGGGAACGAACTCCAACCTAGATTCTCCGAGGAAAAACTTTCAAAGGGAAGAAGTTTTTTGCTCCCGCTGTCTTGCGCTCCCCGGCTCCCTATGGTATCATTCCCCTTGTTTTGGTCAAGGGGAACGGAACAGGCGTGTTTTAACCGTATTCCTGCGATCAACTCGGGTATGGCCCCATCGACTAGCGGCCTAGGTCGTAGCCCTCTCAAGGCTAAAACACGGGTTCGAATCCCGTTGGGGCTACCATTTTTACAATGGTAGGCGTGCAAGAAAAGTTTCCTTTTGTGTTACAGTCATTTTTTTATTCAAGGGTGGTTAGTTCAGAGGTAGAACGCTTCCTTGACACGGAAGAGGTCAGAAGTTCGATTCTTCTACCACCCACCATCGCCGACAAAGGTTCAGGAAATTATTTCCTGAACCTTTTTTATTTTCCTTGTTTTTATTGAAGCATCGTGTTCTCCAAGTCAAGAAGCTAAAAGAAAAAACAAAGCGCTTGGGGGGAGGCTCAAAAAACGAGGTACTTTTCATACCTACTGCGCGGGGTTGTCCTTCCCGGCACTTCCCAGCAACGCCGCGTACGCACCGGAAATGGGGGCGATCCCCGCCTGCCGCTCGTATACAAGGATTCTCATCGCTGCCGCCTTGCGCCTCGATTTGCTGCTTGTTAAAATGTAGCCACATTATTCAAGGGAGGGTTTGTCATGAAGATGGATTCCGTCGTCCGGGCCCGCATCGATTCGGACATCAAGCACAAGGCAGACGCCGTATTCGCCCGTCGCGGAGTGTCGGCCAGTGCGGTCATCCGCGCATTTTTCACGGCGGTTGCCGAAACCGGAGCGCTCCCGGTCGAGCTGAATGTCCCCAACGAGGAGACGGCCGCGGCGATACGGGACGGGCGTGCGGGGCTTGGGGTGCGACGTTTCGACGGCGCGGCCTCGATGTTCGCCGCGCTTGACGGGGAGGACGAAGCGTGACGCGTTCCATCCTGACGACGAAGGCTTTCAGAAAGGATTACAAGCGTTCTTCCCGTTCCGGGGCCTGCGATATAGAGCTTCTTCAGTCCGTCATCGACCTCTTGTCTCAGGATGTCCCCCTGCCGGACTTCTACAGGGAACACGCTCTGATCGGAGAATGGTCGGGCTGCCTGGAATGTCACGTCGCTCCGGACTGGCTGCTCCTTTATGAGCGAGGCGAGGAGACCTTGACCCTCTACCGTCTTGGCAGTCATGCCGAGCTTTTCGGCTAAACGAGTACTCCTTGCGACCCATCGTCCAGACTTCACGGCATTGTAGATCCAAGCAAGAAAAAAGAGGAGGGCCGAAGCCCTCCTCTTTCACAGCATACTTTTGAAACTAGAACGTCACCTGAGTACGGAAGCGAATGACATCGTCGTCATCGCTGTTGTCCCAGTCAATCTTGACGTAGTTCAGCCCGAACTTCACGTTGGGATTGTAGGTGTACTGCACGCCCAGCCCCCACTCGTTAAAGTCCTCGGTGGCATCCAGATCGAAGTCGTAGTTGTAGTAGAACAGGTGAGTGGCCCACTTCTCGCTCCACTCCTGGCCCGCCGCGATGCGGAAGTACTTGAGGTCGTCCCACATGATGTGGTTGTCCTCATACCTGTCCGTCACGAACATCGAACCGCCGTCGCCCATCGCCACAGGGGTGACAAATCCTTTGTCCATCTGGCCGTACTCCAGCCACAGGCTGGTAAACTTCAGGGCTTCCTGCTTCACGTCGACGATGACCTTCCAGGCATTGACGCTGTCGTAGTCGCCATCGACCCACTGCGTGCCGTTCCAGACATCGGCGTTGTAGTCCTGATAGTAGAAGATCCCCTTCAGGGCGATGTTGTCGTTGAAGTTGAAGCGCAGACCCGCAAAGACCGTCAACAGGTTGTCGAAGCTGAAGTTGTTGACTGCCGGAGCCGCGGGCTCGGCGTTGTCGCCAAGGAAGGCCTGAGCTCCGACGTCGAAGCCAAGCTGCTCCGTGAACTGAAGCTTGCCCATCAGAAGGAACTCCCACGCACCCCACGCCGCATCGGCATTGGTTCCAAGGCTGGAATCATAGAGGAAAGCACCCAGCTCCGGATGGGCGACATAAGCGTAAACGGTGCCCATCCCAAACGCCTTGCTCCAGCCCAGCCCGTCCGTCCTGCGGTCGGTCAGCCAGGAATCCAAGCCGGCAAATCCGCCCGTCGCCGGAAGCTCACTGGCGCCGTCGACATAGTACTCGTCCTCCAGGTCCCAAACGAAACGGCCAACCGTAAACGTAGAATCCCAATAGAAAGGAACTTCAACATAGAAGCGCTTCCAAGTCGTATCCAGACCGTCCAAGCGCCCCAAGAAGTGCATCGGGTTCTCCTCGTCGCCGAACCAACGCTCAAAAATCAGACGCGAGCGGGAAACCTCAGAGCTTCCATCGGATTCCGGAGCATCCTTGTCCCTGTTCTCAAGATCCACACGAAGGGAACCGCTCAGTTTCCATCCACCCAAGCGATCCTCAAGAACTGCAACGCGCTTGTCAAGAGCGTCAACCTTCACACCCAGCGCATCCAGCTCGTCCTTAAACTCGACAACGAGCTTCTTCAGCATCTCGACATCCTGCTTGCTGGCCTTCGTCATGTCGACGACCGCAAGGGCACGGGCCAGAGCGGAAGCCATCTCATAACGGGTGGTGGGCTGCTTGCCCTTGTAGGTGCCGTCCGGATAGCCGGAAAGGATGCCGTGAGCGGCCAGCTGGCCGATCGCGTCATAAGCCCAGTGGTTCATCGGAACGTCCATGAACGGGTTCGTCGCCGCGAAAACGGGAGCGGCAAACGCAACAAAAACCGCAACTGCAACAACTGCTGCAAACTTTTTCATTACTGTGTTACCCCCTTATTGTTTTGTCAATATGCACTGAAAATCGACTTTTACTCGCGCCTTCGGACCCTATGCCCCGAAAGCCCTTAAGGGGAACACAAAAGTGACCTTGTTTCCTTTTTTGCCCACCCCTTGGGCCTTTTGAGTTTCGAGCCTTCCGGCGCCCTCCATTCGATCTCTCGTCCTTTATGGCAACAGGGGGTATCCGCACCTCTCTCTCCTGCCCTCGGGAATGCTCCTGCCGATCGAATCGGAAGCCTTTTATCGGATGCCATGGAATCTACACAGGCATCATCACGTATATTACACGAAACGATCAAAAATGGAATAGGCCTCAGGACTCATTCAGCATAGTCTATGAGCCTACAAAAGGATATTGTAAATACAAAAATCTAAGTATTCAGCCAAGCGCATCAGAATGGGACAAATGAGCGAACAGGCAAGGTAAACATGAAGCAGGCCCCAAAGGAGGAGGCCTGCTTCATGTTCCGTCATCATTTTTTCGAAAGCGCAAAACACCTAAAGCTCGTTAGCGACACCCACCCAATCGTTGTCGTCTTTGCGAAAGTGGACGATCCGGGGAATATCTCCCTTATAATTTTTATCCTTGGGAACATAGACGGCCACTTTCCCCGTCCGCACGATCTCCCAGTTTCCTGAATCCACATTTAACGGTATTCCGCCCTTCACGAGGGGCAGATCAACCCCCTTAGGTCAGGTGTAGTAAACGTCCGAAACCCAAACATCCTTCCA
The DNA here is from genome assembly GCF_963544685.1 of uncultured Fretibacterium sp. Taxonomy (NCBI): domain Bacteria; kingdom Thermotogati; phylum Synergistota; class Synergistia; order Synergistales; family Aminobacteriaceae; genus Fretibacterium; species uncultured Fretibacterium sp. Next base: position 5,251 of record NZ_CAUUGJ010000063.1, read on the forward strand.
TCCCTGCTGAAGCAAATACTCAAGCGCCGCTGGCGTGATGTCCACGCTGACGACCACTGCTAGAACAAGACTCAGGAAGGAATGTGCAAGTTTCATGAGCCGAGGCGGCACGAGACCGCGGCCCCCGATTTTGCCTCCAGTTCAAGGGTAACGACCCGCTTCCTGTATTGACGCAGAAATTCTTTTTTCTCAACCAGCTGTCCTCGCTCGTCCGTAAAACGACAATCTGAAGCCATAGGACCAGAGGCTTCCCTACCGTGTACATTGAGCGTGACAACCTCTGTCCCATCTGCCCCAGGCTCAATCCGCTCCAGGATACCCGTTACCTCAAGGAGCTCCACATCGGCCACAGCATAGGCGGACAAGGGCAAAGCAACAAGTGCCAAAATTCCTACGACAAAACTCAGCAAAATACGCATCCAGCTCGCTCGCATGCTCCATTCATCCTTTCTCCATTCTCTTTCATAATCAAATCATCAGTGCACCTCGTGCAGTGCCTCGGAATCAAAATCACGCCAGTAATCCAGATAGGGAACTCCATTCCTCAGCGGCAGATCCCCATCTCTGGCCAACCGCATTTCCGCCAAATTATCTCCCAGCAGACGCAGTTCCGGATTTTTCTCCGCAGCCTCCTTCATAGCCCCCGAGCGTTTTTCCTCCGCGGAGAAAAGAATCCTGCCCCGCACCCCCGTAACACCCGTAACCTTGACATTTTTCAAGGATACCGGCTTTGCGAGAGACCTGCCCGTATCAACATCCAAAGTGTAGATCCTCCCTATGCCCCTCTCGGACACGATACAGACATCCTGAGAGATTTTCTCAGGGGTATAGGAAGTTACGATCAATTTCCCGTCGTAGAAAAAGGGCGATGTGGTCACGAACTCAGCCTCATCGTGCTTGTCCTCAGCTTTCAATTTCAGGGCCCATCCCTTCTGATCGGAAGAAAGCTGTCCGGGATCATTCCACACGGTGTTGATGTCCCGATCGGTCAAAGCCACCAAATCTTTGGTCGTCTCCTTGCCCGTCAGCCGCTCCAACTGCAGACAGAAGATAAACTGCTGGTCGTTGTGCACCTTTCTGGTGGGATCCGTCCCCGATCCCGGAGCCAACAAGTCGCAAGTACCACCAACCAGCGCCGACTGCCTAGACACCTTTCTGCGGAGCTTCAGGAGCGCCTTGGGGATTGCCACGGGTTTTCCCCCCGGAATCCCGTCCACAGGCACGGTCGTTAGGCGGAAAAGACTCTTCAGTTTCCAATTGGAGACCTTTTTCCCCGCAACATCACAGCTGAGTACGTTACCCTCACTATCCGCCGTAAAGAACTCCGTCAAGACCCTGTTATCCTTCTTTAACTTGACAAGAGTCAACGGCGCCACAGCCATGCCCAGCGGCGCCGGGCTCCCAATATGGCGAATCAAAGCAGAATCATCCAATTTTTTATGGATCTCCCCATTTTCGGGGTCCAAGACGTAGATAGCCTTACCCTGAGAATCCGCACCAAGATTATACCCCACACCGCCGGGCAGAATACCGACCGTGCGTCCTGACCCAGAGTCCTCCGAGATATTGCAAATATTCAGAGCTTGAATTGTCAACCCCAGATCGCCGTAGTCAAAATTTTTTCCGTTACCGCTCTCCGCGGCGAGCCCCCAACGTCGAACCCCCTTGGAGGAAGGACTCTCCGGCACCTCATAACGAACGTTATCTACAGCCCACAGGAACTGGGGCGAAGGACGAACTCTCGAGACATCCATAGCGTAGATTCCGCTGCCTCCGTTCCCCATGGTTCCCACCAAGACATGTTTCTGGTCGCCTGAAATAATTCCATCCGTCAGGAGTCCGTCCAACAACGTCACCGGCATGGACTTTCGGGACTCTTTGCCATCGCCGTTGTACCATGCCCCCGTGCCATCCTTGTACTTCATCACCCGGGCCCTTCCCTGAAGAACGCTCGGAGGGATAAAACCCCAGATCTCGTCTCCCGTCTCGGCATCCAATGCGTGCAGCACTCCTCGGTTCGTATGAAGAAAGACGACCTCGTCACTCTCCGGCCCCAGAGTCAAGAAATTGGAGCTCTGCATATCTCCAAGCGGTGTAGGATCCGCAGAGGTCACCCTGGAAAAAGCGATAAGCCAGTCACGAAAATCATCTACATTCGAATTTACTTGAGCAAGGCTCTGAAAAGTGGATGAAGGCAAGTCCTTCAATCTCTTGACCGTCTGGGACATGTCCCCCTCCGCTCCCTGAGATGTGTAGAGCGGACGCGACAGCCCAACGGCCTGCATTTTCTGTCCTGCTTCCCATTTTTCCTCAATTCGAGTGCTATTCGTCGCGGGGTCAATCTTCAGAATTTTACAGGTAAAACGAGAAAACCACTGATCGAGAGCCGTGGAGGTATAGCTGGCGTTAAACAGCTTTCCCGAGGTCCCCCCCACCTCATCCAAGTTAATGAGAGGTGCTCCAGAGGGTGCCGGACGACTTTCAGCGTCAATCTCATGAAAGACCTCATTCAAGGCCTTGAGCAATCCGGGAACGTCGTTGGCGAACAGGGCCGTCTTGGTCTCGTCCTTAACCCATTGCCCCCCCACCTTTTTGGGCTGCCCATGAGCTGCGATATCGTTCAGAGATTTACGCAATTTAACGGAATTGGGGTCCGTTGCATTGGGATTGACAAATCCCACCACCAGCGTGCGAACCCCTTTGTCCATAGCATACCGATGTTCTCTCCACTGTTTCGAGGTCTCGTCCCATTTGCGTCCCCGGACGGGGTTATCGGCCCCCTGCGTTTTTCTATAGAGCTCCAGTGCCGCAGCCGCAGCCGGCCTGGGAGCGTTGGACTCGTCGTTGCCCGCCGTGAAGATGACAACCCAATTGCTCTGACAGCTACCCGTGACGGGGAAATAACCTGCCTTACCAGCGGAAAAGGCAAGGCCGTCCGAGAGGCCGCCCGAAGCCCGTGGAGCAAAGAAATCAATGGCACTGCCCACAGCCTGGCCCGTGACGAGTTGTTCTGTATTGCTTGCTGCAACATACTCCTTCAGATTCAGTTTATCTGACCCGTAAGCAATAACTTGAGGAGCATATTGAATCAATCTATTTCCGGCCGTGTCATTTTTTCCAACGCCATCACGCCCGTAGAGAGAGGTGGAAAGAGGAGTTTGCCCGTCTGCAAACAGCTCCGGGTTGGTGAACTCAACGCCATTGGATGTCTCGACGCCATCGATGTATTTTCGGAAACGCCTCAGGTTCTCCGTCTCGGCATATTGGCCGGGAACTCCGTCTTTCTCTTGGTAGAAGCGATCAAAGGGGACCTTCAGAACAGCACGGTTAACGCGATACCACTGAGGAGTGCCCTTGCTATATTCATAAAAATTCCTCAAAACTCCGCATTTAGCCGCATACGCATCCCTGTAGTTTCCCTCCCGCCCTACAGCCCAATCGGGAGCGGAACCGTAAGGCAAATTGCCTGTTTTCCCATACGGAGGATACCTGTAAAAGTCCGCTTCATAGTTTGCCTGAACACTGTCCTCCTGGTAGCTAGTGGCCATCCCTACGTTCATGTTGGAGAGAAGCCGGGCGTTCTCGGTATCCGTCAGGCGCCAGAGCACCAGCTTCATCATATACATACGGCTGTCGTTGGGAACAAGCTGTTCATAGACCTGCTGACTGGGGCTGAAAGGCTGCGGGGCATAGGGAGAGCCCGCATACTTGGGATATCCCGAGACGACCGTCCCCACACCGACTCCTGCCGGCAACGTCTTATGATACGCCGAGTCCTTGAACGTCAGGAAATAAGGCCTCGACGGGTCGGAAGTATAATAACAATTCGGATCGCCGATCCTGTTGTTGCTGTTGTCCAGATCCCTGCCATAGCGCAAGAGCTTCTGTGCCATCGAAGGATTGTTATGCTCCGCTGGACGCGCTCCGGCCCCATAAGTACACTCTTTCAACAATTGGCCACGTTGCCACGCGGAATAGCCATCTGTAATCAACGGCATGATGCCCTTCGGCGAGAAGGTCATAGGCGACCCCGTATCCAGCAGAAACAATACGTTGGGGGGGGGGACATTGACCTGCACTATCGAAGCAAAGTCGGTCTTCAAGAAAGCTCTTGGCTCGGGCGCCGCCTCAGCGGCAGCGCAACAAAAAAACAAAGACGCCAAGACACATAAACGAAATGCCCTCGAGAAAGACGTCATTGAAAAGCCCTCCTTATCCGTCCTTTTCATGGCTCTCTTCATCCCTTCAAAACTCCTCGGCCCATGCAGATGCCGAGCCGAGGAGCCAGATAACGCGAGACTGCTTTCTTATAACTTCTATATACTTAAGGGGTTGCCCCTTTCTTCACAAATTGGAAGAACGCTTCCTCTGTACGGCGCAAAGGGGTGCTCTGCCCCTCACGGAATACCTCCACGCGAATTATATAAGCTCCATAATTTCTATAATAGTCCGCAGGAATGACATCGCCGGAGACAGGCTTTACCCCCGGGTCCACGCTCTCCCCCTCAACCTCATAAGGATCCAATCCGCCACTTCCGCCGCCAATCCTGCTGACAGGAGAAAGCGAGGGATGCATGTCCGGTGGAGGCATAAACTCAATGTCACTGACCCTGTAATTGGCATCAAAGACCTGCAGCCTCAGTCTTCGCTGAAACCCCTTAAACCCCATGCCGGCCCGCAGAGGGACATCCTGACTCAATGCGTCCCTTACAGCCTGAGGTTTACAAACCTGAAGATCGCTCAATTTGTACGCCACAAAATAGTCATTGGAGGTACCGCCCTGCCCATGCAGCACAGGTTCATCCCTATTAACCAACGCAATATTCTGGGCAACAATAAAACCTTTAGCCTGCTCAATGAAACGAGTCACATCAATCTGGTCCTCGTAGTCCCCTCGGTTCACAGCATCCGTCGCAAACATGGAATTTGCCAGAACGAGAATTCCCACTGAAAGAGCCGCCCCTATAAAGATAATCACCAACGCCGTCACCAAAATGAACCCCGAACGCCCGCCTCCCCGCAGGGAAAACCGTTTTCTCGCCCGTCCGTTCAATTGCGTATCCTCCAAGTCATGCTCTCCACCAAGATGCGGTGATTCTTTCCTTCCACGATATCGGGAGCCCCAATCGGCCACCCCCGAGGACGTCTTCCAGAAGCATGCCTCGCCTCGGCAGTATTCAACCCCTTGGCCGCCAGACTGACACTCAGGATACGGTTTTTAGGGTTGAAACGAAACCATGCTCCAACGATATTACGAGCCAACACCTTCACACGGCTTGGCCGATCTTGGGGCGGAGTCTCATAAAGCTCCTGAATCAGTTCCCCCGAGGCTACCCGCAGCCGCGCCGCACGAACACAGTGAGCTTCCTCCAATCCATAAAGGAGCCCCCCCAGGAGTACCTTTTCCTTATGAGCCCCCGGGGCAACCAAAACAGTAGCGTGACTGGGCATACTCTGCTTCACCCAAAGAGGGGCCCCAAAGGATGGAAAAACAACCCATTCACCTGCATTGGCGACAGCAGCCCCCCCCCTTATCATTTTCAGCTGCAGACTGTCTCCGGACCAGTAACCTCTATCTTCGGAGAGCACCTCATAATTCTCAAAGGTCGAAAGCCCGCTCGGTTTCCTCATAGCCTTCCCGAAGTCGGGACTAACGAGCCCACTTCTCGGCACAGCCCAAGCATAATAGAGCTCGGAACCGGAATAATAACCGGAATTAAGAGTTTTAACAGCTCCATCCGGCAAGTCATCGGTTGCCACCGTTATCGGTCCGCCCCAAGCTTCGCCCTTCTTCCCCATCAAGGACATAACTGGAGCTACAGTGACATTGTCACCCTTCGCAAAAGCGACGGCAAAAGATCCTTTGTCATCACGATTGTTCGGCATTCCCAGCCCTGCGTTGCTGAGTTGGCTGGAAAGTGCCCCCAAGGCATTCTCAATCTCCTCACGTGCCGTCGTGTAGTCTTCCGTATGAGAATAGGAAAGCGAAAAAGAGAAAAAAGCAGAAACCAAGGCCCCTCCTACAATGGCTACAACAATAACAGCTATCAGGATCTCCGTCAGAGAAAACGCGCGCTGCCTCATCGACATCCTCCTCTATTTGGCACGCCGTTTGTAGACGTTATCTTGAACAGTATTCGAGCTTTTGCTATTGAAGCTTCGCAGAAAAGCCACAGTCCCACTATTACGCATTTCAGGTCTGTCCACTTTCAGCTCAATCTGATGGACTCCATCCCGAGTCCCCCTGAACACGGGGGTCAATATCGTTCCTCCAACAGAAAAACGATCCTTACCCACAGTTCCGCCCCCAAGATGTTCAATAACTTCCCGCGCGGCCGCAATGAGCGCAGACTGACTCCCGATCTTCTCCGAAGACTCCGCTTCAAGAGCATCAAACCATGCCTCAGCCGTCAAGAAGCTATCAAGATCTGTCTGAGCAGCCCCTCTCAGACGCATACTGTAACCTATGCTGGAAAAAATCCCACCTAACGTAATCAAAACAACAATCATTAAAATCAAGGCCTCTCCCAACGCAAAAGCCCTACGCCTTCTCCTTAATGCAAAGATAAACAAAACGGTCCTGCCGTTCATATGATCCCTCCGATTTGCTCCTTGAGAACTAAAGACAATTGATGTTTCTCAAGCTGAATAAAAACACCCCAACTTTTTACCATAATCCCTCCAAGAGCAACCCTCCGGCCAAAGGCATTCTTGCTGGACAATACTCTTTACTCGTAAGACTATAGATAAAAAGCATCATAGTCAATAGGTCCAAAGAACCATTATTTCAACTTCATGCCCAAAAGCTAGAGCCGGCTTTCCTCCAGGCGTTTCCGCCTCTTGTCCAGATCGTGCCGCCGCTCGGACAGGCGCTCCCGTCCCTCCGCGATCCGAAGCGCTACCTGCTCGAAGCCCGTACCGCCGCAGGTGTTCCGACGCCTCACGCTGGCCTCCAGGGAGAGCAGCTCCAGGACGTCTGGACCGACCTCCGGGATCTGCTCCCGCCATTCCTCGAGGCTCAGATCCTCGAGGCGGCTGCCCTTTTCGATGCAGTGCTTCACCAACCGCCCGACCTTCCAGTGCGCGTCGCGGAAGGGGACGCCCCTCAGCACCAGATACTCCGCCACGTCCGTCGCCAGGGCAAACCCCTTCTCCAGGCCGGCCCGAGCCGCATCCGCGTCCACGTCCGTCCGCGCCAGCATCGGGGTCAGGACCGCCAGGACCGCCTCCACCGTCCCCACCGAGGCCCAGAGGCCGCGCTTGTCCTCCTGAAGGTCCCGGTCGTAAGTCATGGGCAGGCCCTTCAGCGTGACGAGCAGGTCCATCATGTGCCCCAGCACCTGCCCGGTCCTGCCCCGGACCAGCTCCAGGACGTCGGGGTTCTTCTTCTGCGGCATCATGCTGGACCCCGTGCAGAAGGCGTCCGGCAGTTTCAGCCAACCGAACTCCTGCGTGCTCCAGAGGGTCAGGTCCTCCGCAAGGCGCGAGACGTGCACCACGAAGAGCGAGGCGAAGTGATGGTAGTCCGCCATGTAGTCGCGCTGGGCAACCGTATCCAGGCTGTTGCGCGTCGGGCGGTCGAAGCCCAGCAGGCGCGACGTCATCTCCCGGTCCAGGGGCAACGTCGACCCCGCCAGCGCCCCGGCCCCCAGCGGGCACTCGTTCAGCGCGTCCAGGGCGAACTCGAGGCGACCGCAGTCCCTGAGAAAGGCCTCGAACCAGGCCATCCAGTAATGCCCCAACGAGATGGGCTGCGCCTGCTGGAGGTGCGTGTAGCCCGAGACGATCACCAGCCGATGACGCTCCGCGCAGTCCAGGAGGACGCCCAGGAAATCCAGCAGCGCCCCCTCGAGGTCCGTCAGCCTGTTCCTGAGGTACAGCCGAACGGTCGTGGCCGTCTGGTCGTTGCGGCTGCGCCCCGTATGCAGGCGCGCCCCCGAGGGCTCGATCTCCGTCAGGCGGTGCTCCACGTTCATGTGAACGTCCTCCAGCGGCTCGGAGGGCGTGAAGCTGCCCGAGCGGATCTCGTCCCAGACGCGTTTCAGCCCCTCCTCGACCCTCAGGGCCTCGCCGGGCTCCAGAAGCCCCACGGCCCCCAGCATCCTCACGTGGGCAATACTGCCCCGGATATCCTGTTCGGCCATCCGCCAGTCCAGGTCCAAAGACTGACTGAACCGCTGCACCACCAGGGCGGTGTCCTCCTCGAAGCGTCCCTTCCACATCGGCCTTCCCTCCGTATGCTTCCCCGCGTACCCGCGTCCGACCCCGTCAGCCCCGCCGGCACAGATGGGCCATCGCCCCGCCGCAGTCCCCGTCCCTGTCTCTTATACACATCTGACGCTGCCGACGACTAGTCGAGTGT
>NZ_CAUUGJ010000064.1:0-13588 GCF_963544685.1 uncultured Fretibacterium sp.
CCGCATCAGAGGCCTTCCGTTGACCTGGGCCACCTCGTAGTCCTCCATCGCCCCGTTCGAGGATGGGCGCGGCCCCCTCCGGGTCCCCCGCCCCTCGTACATGAGGAACGTCGAGAACAGAAAGGCCACCACAATCGCAAGCATGATCCAACGCATCTGAGTCCGCAGCTTCCGCATCACCATATCGACCATCGTCCTTCTTTCACGACAAGATTCACAGCAGAATAAAAATGCACGCCCCACGCAGGGAGGCCACGAGTTCAGATTTTATCATATCGGCCCGTCCCCGGTGCTTCCCTATGTCTCCGCAAGGGAGCGTCCCACCTTCAGGTCCGTCTCCAGGGGAACGGAGAGGCGGCCGGCCCCCTTCATGACCTCGGACAGGGCCGCCCCGACTTCCTCGGCCCGGCCGGCCGGGCACTCGCAGACCAGGGAGTCGTGCACCTGCAGAAAAAGCCTGACGGCCCCATCCCCGGCGAAGCGTCGGGCGAACTCGACCATCGCCCGGCGGGCGATGTCCGCGGCCGTCCCCTGAATGGGGGTGTTGACGAGGATGCGGTTCAGCCCGTTCCGGTCCCGAATCCCCTCCGCCGCCTCCGCCACGGGACGGATCCGCCCGTCGAGGGTCCGGGCATAGCCGAGCGCCCGGGCCTGCGCGGCGCTCTCCTCGAGGTAGCGCCCCACCCCCGGCAGCGCGTCGAAGTAGCGCCTGACGATCCCGGCCGCCTCCCCGCGGTCCACGCCCAGCCGTTCGGCCAGCCCGAAGGCGCTCATCCCGTAGAGGAGTCCGAAGTTGACCATCTTCGCCACGCGGCGCAGCTCGGGGGTGACGAAGTCCGGCTCGAGGCCGAAGACCCAGGACGCCGTCTCCCGGTGGATGTCCACCCCCCGGCGGAAGGCCTCGATCAGCCGCGGCTCCTGCGAAAAGTGCGCCAGGACGCGCAGCTCGACCTGAGAGTAGTCCGCGGCGACGAAGACGTTTCCCTCCCCGACCGGGATCAGCCCCTCCTTGATGCGCTCCGCCCAGTGGCCGAAGGCCGGCAGGTTCTGGAGGTTCGGGTCCCGACTGCTGAGCCGCCCCGTACCGGTGAAGGCCGCCTCGAAGGTCGTGTGGACAATCCCCCCGCCGAGCTCGGCCGATCTCCGCAGGGGAACGACGAAGCCGCTGAGCATCTTGGAGAGCTCGCGATGCTCCAGGATAAGCCGCGGGACCCCGCCGTTCGGCAGGGCCGCCAGCCCCTCCAGGACGGACGCGCTGGTGGAGAAAGCCGTCTTGCCCCTGGTCCTGGCTCCGCTGGGAAGCCCCAGGCGCTCGAACAGAAGCTCCGCGACCTGTTTGGGGGAGTTCAGGTTGACCGCCTCCCCCGCCTGCTCCGCGATCTCCCCCTCGATGGCGGCGATACGCGCCTCCAGCTCCGAACGAAGCGACTCGAACCTCTCGAAGTCCAGCCGAACCCCTGCCCTCTCCATCGAGACCAGCACGGGGATCAGAGGAAGGTCGAGCTCCTCCATCACCGTCCTGAGCCCCTCGTGACGGTCGATCTCGGCGTCGAGCCCCCGAGCCATCTCCAGAAGCCTCAGGGCGGGCGGCGTCTCCCCCGGCAAGAGGGGCAAAAGGGTCGAGGGCGCGTGCGAGGCGAGGTCGGGATGCAGCAGGTAGTGGGCCGTCTTCAGGTCCCACACGCGCACCGTCCCGAACGGCACGTCAAAGCGCCCCATGAGCGTTTTGCAGTCGTCCGTGAGCGCCGTGCGAACGCCGCTGGCCAGGAGGCGCTCCAGATCGGGCAGCCCCCCCTCGGCGAAGCGCCCGTCCGAGACGGCCGCCTGAAAACGGGGCTCCTCTTCCTTACCCGACTCCTCTCCCCCGTCCAGGAGGACGACCCCGACCACCTCGGCCCCCATCAGGGCCTCGAGGGGGACGGGCACTCCGCGGACGGGAGGGGCTTCCCCTTCGGTCCCGGCCCGCCTCCCCTCCGCGTTCCAAACCTTTCGCTTCAGGCGTTCCGCGAGCTTCGACAGCCCCAGGCGCGCGCAGAGCGACAGGGCCCGCTCCGGTTCCGGATCGGCGGAGAGGCAGACATCGAGCTCGACCGGGACGTCGAGCCGCAGGCGGATGAGCTCGCGGCTCCGGAACGCGGAGTCCCGGCCCGCCTCCAGTTTTTTGCGGACCGCGGGACGGACCTCGTCCAGGGAGGCGAAGAGGCGCTCCAGGTTCCGCCACTGTCCGATCAGCTGCAGGGCGGTCTTCTCCCCCACGCCGGGGACGCCCGGAACGTTGTCCGCGGCGTCGCCCAGGAGCGCCAGATAGTCCGGGACCGACTCGGGAGGGAAGCCGTGGTCCCGCTCGAAGGCGGCCGCATCGTACTCCGCCAGCGTCGTGATGCCCTTCATCGGGCGCATCATCGTCACGCCCTCGCCCAAGACCTGCTGGAGGTCCTTGTCGGAGGACAGGATCACGGCCCGCCGCCCCGCTCCGACGGCCGTCAACGCCAGGGACGCGATGACGTCGTCCGCCTCCACGCCCTCCACGGAGAGGACGGGATACCCCATCCGCTCCAGGAGCTCGCGCAGGAGCGGAACCTGCGGCTTGAACTCCTCGGGGGTCGGCCTGCGCTGTTCCTTGTACTGCGGAAAGGCCTCGTGCCGGAACGTCGGGCCGGGCGCGTCGAACACCACGGCGCAGCAGCCGGGGGACAGGTCCTCCTCCACCCGGGCCAGCATGTTCATGAATCCGGTGATCGCATTGGTCGGGGTCCCATCCGGGGCCGAGAGGGGCGGCACGGCGTAGAAGGCCCTGAAGGCCAGACCGTGCCCATCGACGATCAAAATTTTTCCCGTCTTTTCCATCGTTTACGAAAACCTCCTGGACCGCTCTCTCATCCTTGTAACACGGAACAGGGGTTTTGTAAAGGCAAGGACTTGCTTCTCAGAGACCGGCAGGCAGAATTTTTCACGTGTGATAAAGACAGGTTTTGCGCACTTTTCGCTGGTCCTGACGGGTGCAAAACGAGAGTTGGCTCAATCTAGGCAACCACGCACTTTATTCTTCACAGGCTATCGCAACCTGCAGTTTTGAGCTGAGTCATTTTACTTGACATTATGACCTCATAAAGTAAAATTTAAGCATCATCCAGGCGCCGCTCTTAGTCGAGCGAGCACGATTATAAAGCATAGGAGCGCCTTTCGGCGCTCCTATTCTTTTATCTCAACAGGCACTCTTGGAAAAAAACTTCATTTAAGGCAACTCTTTCATCCGCTTCATCCCACAGGGCCTGATCGTAGGTGTCCGACAAGCCATGAGCCAACCGGACAATAATGTTTTCGTCTTTCGCGGTCTTAACGGCCGGAAGCATATCTCCGTCGCCGGATACAAGAATCACCGTCTCTACCTTACCGGAAAGGCAAACAGAGGCAATATCCAAGCCCAGCATCAAATCGACTTGCTTCTGCTCAAAAATAGGCTTGTTGTTTTTATCCTCCCCACGATATTTGAGCTTCCCAAGCCTTACCGACATTCGAGGGATTTTTTTCAGACGGTCATAGAATCTCTGCGCGTTGTTGAATCGCTCTTTGTCGTCTTCCGAAGGATTGGAGGATCTATAAGGCAGACAGTTGTAATAATAGGCCCTCCAAAGCTCCATGGAAGAGCCCATCAGACAGAAAAGCAATTTTTGATAGTCGATCTTGAACTTTTCCGTATTGATCTTATTCAAATACCCACCATCGATAAAAACCGCTGCCTTTTCAGCCATGACGATCACCTCACGGCTATTATAGTAAAGATTGTCAGAGCTGTGTATGTTGCGCCCCTGCGCTCACCATCTATAGCGGCCCCCTGTCAAGGACACAAAAAATGGAAAAAAGTGGCTCCTCGCTTTTTTAAGTGGGTGAGTCAATCTGTAGCTTACCTGCGATGAGGCAAATCATTGAGATGAGGTTCTCCTTGTTCCTGTAGCCCCTGGCCCTCGCCTTACAGGCCTGGATCAAAATGTTCCAAAGACATCATAACGGCAGCCTTTGATAAACCAACCACTCCTTGTAGCGGGGTACCCCGAAAATACAGAAAAACGGCCTCGGGGTTCCGCTCCCGGCCGCACCTCTTTTTGCGGGCGGGAAGCGCACGTGCTACAATTTCAAGCAACGCATCGAGACAGCCATATGCTCCATAACTATCGAAACAGAGGTGATGTTCCATGGCATCAGGTTCCGTGCTTCTTCTGCTCCTTGCCGCAGCTATCGTCATTATGGTCTTCATGATATCGAAGCTCAAGATCCACCCGTTCGTCTCCCTCTTCGCCGTGGCGCTCTTCATGGGGCTGGTCTCGGGGCTGCCCCTCCTCCAGGTCACCGACACCATCGCCGCCGGTTTCGGGAACACATGTCGTTCCATCGGCATCGTCATTTTGTTCGGGACGATCATCGGCGCGATGCTCGAGGGCAGCGGAGGCGCCGTCACCATGGCGGACACCGTCCTTCGGCACGTGGGCGAGAAGCGCCCGGCCCTGGCCATGAGCATCATCGGCTGGATCGTATCCATTCCGGTCTTCTGCGATTCGGGCTTCGTCATCCTCTCGTCCCTCAACCGCTCGATGGCCCGGCGCAGCGGGGCCAGGATGGCGACCATGGCCATCGCACTCTCCACCGGTCTTTATGCCACGCACACCCTGGTTCCCCCAACCCCCGGGCCCATCGCCGCCGCGGGGAACCTGGGGGCGGACCTCGGGCTCGTGATCCTCTGGGGGATCGTCGCATCCATTCCCGCGATGCTGGCCGGATACCTCTATGCCGTCACGGCCGGGAACCGGCTGGAGCTCGAGATGCCGGAGGGCGAAGACTGGAACGCCATGATTCAGAGGCACATCAGGCTTCCGTCCCCCGGACAGGCCTTCGCCCCGCTCATCCTGCCCCTTATCCTGATCGCGCTGAGCTCCGCGGTCAACTACCCCGCCGTCCTCTCGATCATCGGAAAGGGCTCCGCGCTCCACACGGCGATCACCTTCATCGGCAACCCCATGATCGCCCTCTTCGTCGGTCTGCTCCTCTGCATCCCGCTCGCCTCCTTCCGCGGGTTCAACGGAGAGGAGGCCTGGAGCCACTGGCTCGCGAAGGGCGTCCGGGACGGGGCCTCGATCATCATGATCACGGCCGCGGGCGGAAGCCTGGGGGCCATCATCGCCGCCACGAAGGTCGGCGATTATATCGGGGCCCAGCTGGCCCGGTTCGACCTGGGGATATTCCTTCCCTTCATCATCTCCGCGGCCCTCAAGACCGCTCAGGGGTCCTCGACCGTCGCGCTGATCACGACCTCCACCATCACGGCCCCTCTCCTGTCCTCGCTTGGCCTGGGGTCCCCGATGGGCGCCGTCCTCGCCACCCTCTCGATCGGATGCGGCGCGATGGTGGTCTCCCACGCCAACGACTCCTATTTCTGGGTCGTGGCCCAATTCTCGGACATGGACATCGGAACGGCATACAGGGCACAGACCATCGCAACCCTCATCGAGGGGGTCGTAGGCGTGGCCGCCGTGTGGGGACTCTCGCTGCTCCTGCTGTAATTCCGATTGCAGACCATCCGTGTGTTCCACGACGCAGGAGCGGCCCCGTACGGGGCCGCTCCTGCGTCGTGGAAACAAACCATTGACTGTCCTTGAGGCCTAAGGAAACGCTGATTTAATCCATGAAGCCCCCCGTGGTACCCCAGCTTGCCTGTTTTGAGGAAGAGACTTGCCGGGGCCGCCGCTATCCCCGGAGGGGAGCCTTCCGGCCATCCGCTCGCTTCGCTTGCAGGCCGCTCAGTCTCAGGATAGCGGCGTGGGGGATTTAAGCAGACGACCGGCGAGCGCAGCGAGCCGTGTCGATCGCTTAGTTTCTTCATCAGGGGGCAAAGCCCCCATGTTAATTTTTAGGGAAGCGCTGGAGATTTTTGCCCATAGATGTTTTGCATACTTCCCTTTGGCAAAATATGCGTTTTTGTTTTAATCAGCGCTTCCCTGAAATCTCAAAAGTCTACGCCTTGCTTCCCATGTAGGCCGCGAGATCCAGCATCCGGTTGGAGTAGCCGAACTCGTTGTCGTACCAGAGCATCAGCTTGACCAAGCGGCCGTCCAGGACCTTCGTGGACAGGCCGTCCACGATACAGGAATGCGGGTTGCCGATGATGTCGACGGAGACGATCTCCTCCTCGCAGAACTCCACGATCCCCTTGAGCGGCCCCTCCGCGGCCTTCTTCAGGGCGCCGTTGACCTCGTCGAGCGTCACGGCCTTCTTCAGCAGGAAGTTGGCGTCCGTCAGGGAACCGTCAACCGTGGGGACGCGGACGGCGATCATATCCATCTTGCCCTTCAGGTCCGGGAACAGGGGGACCATCGCCTTGGCCGCGCCCGTCGTGGCGGGCACAAGGGAGACCCCGGCCGCGCGCCCCCTGCGTCCGCCGCCCTTTCGAGGCGTATCGACCAGGAACTGCGTAGCGGTATAGGCGTGGATGGTCGTCGCCATCATGTTCTCGATCCCGAACGTCTCGTGCATCACCTTGGTGACGGCGGCCAGGGAGTTCGTCGTGCAAGAGGCGTTCGAGACGATGATATCGGCCTTGGGGTCGAAGTCCTTCTCGTTGACGCCAAGGACGATCATCCGGTCCACCCCGTCCGCCGGCGCACTGATGATGACGTGCCTGGCGCCGGCCTCCACGTGCTTCATCGCGTCGGGCTTCTTGGTGAAGCGCCCCGTGCACTCCAGCACGATATCGACGCCCAGCTTCTTCCACGGCAGGGCCGCAGGGTCCTTCTCCACAAACATGGGGATACGAATCCCGTCCAGGATCAGACTCTCCGAGTCCGCCTTGACCTCGAAGGGCGCCTTGCCGTGCGTGGAGTCGTACTTCACGTAATACGCCATGTCCTCGGGCGGGATCAGATTGTTCAACGCCACGATCTCGACATCCTTGAACCTGCGCGCCACCCAGCAGCGCAGCACGGTGCGCCCGATACGTCCCAACCCGTTGATTGCCACCTTCGTCGCCATGAACAACACCTCCAGAGAGATTGAACCACCCGGATACGCCCCGATTATCTCACAAATTATCCCGAAAGCGCCCCGCAAGCACCGCAATTTTCGTCCCCGCCCCCTCGCCGTCCGCGGTGGACGGGGAAAGCCTCAGGACAAAAGCCCCTTCAGACAAAGCCCGGCCAGCGCCGAGGCCAGGATCAGAAGCTGCGGATAGGCCCGGAAAAGCCGGAGCCGGGACAGGGCGAAACATACGGCGACCAGACCGACCAACAGCAGGCCGGGGAGGGCCGACCTCAGGGAGGAGAGGTCCCTGGGCATCAGAGGACGGGCCAGGGTCCAGAAGGCCACTAGGAGCATCCCCGCCACGGCGGGGCGCAGGGCCCTCTGAAAGGCCTCGATGCGTCCCCGCATCCGCTCCGAGGCCAGGGAGATCAGCCACAGGAGAAGCGCGATCACCAGGATGGGCGTCCCCACGAGGGCCGCACTGGCCCAGAGCGAGCCCCAGAACCCCGCCAGGCGGTACCCTACGAAGGTCGCGGAGTTCAGGGCCACCGGCCCCGGCGTCATCTGAGCCAGGGAGATGGTCTGCGCGAACATCGTCTCCGTCAGCCAGGGGCGTGTCGCGACCAGCTCGTGATGAATGAAGGGTATCGTGGCGAGCCCTCCGCCGAAGGCCCCCAACGCCACCTTGGCGAAAACGGCGGCCAGCATGGCGATGGTGTTCATGACGGGCTCCCGGTCCCGGTCCGGCTCAGCCATCCCCCGGCGAGGGAGACCAGCGCCCCCGCTCCCAGGGCAAGAAAGGGGTGGACGTCCCAGACGATCAGCAGGGCGGCCGTCACAACGAAGGCCAGCATCTGGGGCAGGCCGACGAATACGGAGGCCCGGATCATCTTCCAGAGGGAGTTCCAGACCACCACCACAACCCCCGCCCCCGCACCGAGGAAAAAGGCGATCATCCAAGGGTTCGACATGTGGTTCAGGATCAGCGAGGACAGAAGAAGGATGCTGAGGAAGGGGGGCAGGGACGTCCCGAGGACGGCGGCGCAGGCGCCCCTCCACCCCGCCAGCGCCCTGCCCGCGACGAAGGAGAGGTTCGTCGCGATGGGGCCCGGCACGGCGGTGGCCAGCACGATCATGTCCGCGATCTCCTCGTCGGTGAACTCCCCCATGGCGCGGACCTCGGACTCGATGACCCCCAGCATGACGATGCCCCCGCCGATGGTGAAGGCGCCGATCCTGAAAAAACGCACGAAGATGGACCACAAACGCCGCATGAAGGACAAGGCTCCTTTCGAGAGAAAGGGGGAGAGACATCCCCCCTCTGCAATATCACCAGGCGGCGACGCAGCCGTCCGTCCGGGGTTCCGTCCCCCCCGCCAGAGTGCCGAAGGAGGTCCTCGCGATGATCTCGCCGCGCCCGAAGGGAGTCGGATCATCGATCATCCGGACGTTATGGCCGCGCGACTCAAGGGACGAGGCGATGTCGGCGAGTACCCCCCGCTCCATCTGCACGGTACGTCCCTCGATCCACTGCCAGCGCGGAGCGTCCAGCGCCTCCTGCGGATTCATCCCGAAATCGACCAGGTTCGAGACCACCTGCAGGTGCCCCTGGGGCTGCATGAAGGCCCCCATGACCCCGAAGGGCCCCACGGGCGCCCCGTCCTTCGTCAGGAAGCCCGGGATGATCGTGTGGTAGGGCTTCTTGCCCGGTGCCAGACAGTTCGGGGACTCGGGGTCCAGACTGAAGTTGCAGCCCCGATTGTGCAGGGCGATGCCCGTCCCCGGGACCACCAGGCCGGAGCCGAACCCCATATAGTTGCTCTGGATCATGGAGACCATGTTCCCCTCCCCGTCCGCCGCGGCCAGATAGACCGTTCCTCCCCGCGGCGGCCTTCCCGGAGCGGGGTCGAGCGCGGCCGCACCGATCCGCTTTCGGCGTTCGTCCGCGTAGGCCTCGGAGAGCAGGTCCCGGGCGGTACAGGACATGAAGCGGGGATCCGCAACATAGGCCAGGACATCCGCGTAGGCCACCTTCATCGCCTCGATCTGCAGGTGATAGACCTCCGCCGTCTCCCGTTCGTCCGGCAGGCCGAACCCCTTCAAGAGGTTCAGCGCCATGAGCGCTGCGATGCCGTGCCCGTTCGGGGGGATCTCCCAGACGTCGTACCCCCGGTAGTTCGCCGACAGGGGCTCCACCCACTCGGGCCGGTAGGCGGCCAGGTCGGAGGCTCGGAGCCAGCCGCCCAAGCGCTGGGCGAAAACGCCGATCCGCTCCGCGAGCTCCCCCCGATAGAAGTCCTCCGCGCCGCTCTCTGCGATCCGCGCGAGGGTCCGCGCATGGTCCGGAGAACGCCAGACCTCGCCCGGCATGGGGGCCCTTCCCCCGGGGCAGAAGGTCTCGAACCAATGCCGGAAGGCGTCTCCATCGCACCGGCCCGAGTACGCCCGAAAGGCGTTCTTCCACATTTGCGCCGTGACCGGGGACACGGCATAGCCCTCCGAGGCGCAGGCGACGGCGGGGGCCAGCACCTCGCCAAGCGAACGCCGCCCGAACCGCCGCACCAGCTCCGCCCAGCCGGCCGGTGCTCCCGGTACCGTCACGGCGTCCCAACCGTACTGGGGGACCTCCCGGTGCCCGGCTTTCCGCAGCACGCCGGCGTCGGCCAGGGCCGGAGCGGGGCCGCTGGCGTTGAGGCCGTGAAGCCGACCACCCGACCAGACCAGCGCGAAACAGTCCCCTCCGATGCCGTTGGACGTGGGTTCCACGACGGTCAGGCAGGCGGCCGCAGCGACGGCCGCGTCCACGGCGTTTCCGCCTTTTTTCAGGATGTCCAGCCCCGCCTGCGCGGCCAGAGGCTGCCCCGTGGCGACCATGCCGCGGGACCCGAACACGACGGTGCGGCGCGAAGGATACCGATAGCGCGTCGCGTCGAAGTTCATAACCAGCCCTCCTCTCCCCTGGGGATCCCGTACCGGGACGGGACGCTCGTTCGAGCCGCCTCGCTCGGGAAGGTATCGGCGGCTTCGTCGGCCTCCGCCCCATAAGCGAGGGGGAACGGTTCCGAGAGGCCGTCCCCCCTTCCTCATTCCTGCAGCCGGTGTCCCGGGCCGGAGCTTAGTACGCCTTGGCGAAGATCGTCCTCCGCCCCTCCCGCCCCGTGACCACGCACTTGCCCCGACTCGAGTCGGACAGGGGGATGCAGCGGGGCGTCGCTCCGCCCGTCTCCTCGCGGATACGCCGTTCGTCCTCCGGAGAACCGGCGAAGTAGGCCTCCACAAAACCGCCCCGCTCCGACAGGAGCGCCTTGAGCTCCTCGTAGCTCCCGGCAAAGGAGGTGTGCTCCTCGCGGAAGGCCCTGGCCCGGGCGTACATCGAGGACTGAATGTCCTCCAGCACCTTCGTCACCGTCGGGACCAGGGCGTCGTGAGCGATGTCGAGCCTCTCCCCCGTATCGCGGCGCACGGCCCGGACCGTCCCCGCCTTCATGTCCTTCTCCCCCAGCTCGAGCCGCAGCGGGACGCCCCTTTGCAGATGATGGAAGAAGCGGTCCCCCGGCCTCATGTGGAATTGCGTGTCGACGAAGGTATGAAGGCCGCCCATCGCGTCGTTCAGCTGCCTGGAAAACTCCCTGGCCCTGGGCAGCAGGGACTCGTCCAGCAGCGTCTCGTCCGTCGATATGGGCAGCAGCACCGTCTTCGTCGGCGCCACCCGGGGCGGGAGGATCAGGCCGTCGTCGTCGGAGTGCGTCATGATCAGGGCGCCGATCAGGCGCGTCGAGATGCCCCAGCTCGTCGTCCAGCACTCCTCCAGATCGCCCGCCTTGTTCTGGAAACGAATCTCGAACGCCCGGGCGAAGTTCTGCCCCAGGAAATGGCTGGTCCCCGCCTGCAGCGCCTTGGCATCGCTCATCATGGCCTCGCAGGTGTAGGTGTCCACGGCCCCGGGGAAACGTTCCCCCTCGGTCTTCTCGCCCGGGACGACCGGCAGGGCCAGGACGTCCTCCATGAGCTGGCGGTAGACCTCGAGCATCTTCAGGGTCTCCTCGCGGGCCTCCGCCTCCGTCGCATGCGCCGTATGCCCCTCCTGCCACAGGAACTCCGAGGTCCTCAGGAAAAGGCGCGGGCGCTTCTCCCAGCGCATGACGTTGCACCACTGGTTGATCAGGACGGGCAGATCGCGCCAGGACTGAATCCATTTGCTGTACATGTGTCCGATGACCGTCTCGGAGGTCGGGCGCACGGCGAAGGGTTCCTCCAGCTCCTCCCCCCCCGCATGGGTGACCATGGCGCACTCGGGCGAGAAGCCCTCGACATGCTCCGCCTCCCTCTCCAGAAAGGAGTTCGGGATGAGGAGCGGGAAATAGGCATTGACGTGTCCGGTCCTCTTGAACGCGTCGTCGAAATGCCGCTGCACGGACTCCCAGATCGAGTAGCCCGTCGGCCGGATGACCATGCAGCCCCGGACCGGGGCGTAGTCCGCCAGCTCCGCGACCCTGATGACATCGAGGTACCACTGAGAATAATCGACACTCCGCGAAGTGATGTTGCGCGCCATCGTACACAAGACCTCCCAAAACTGCGGCCGCAGCTCTCCGCCGGGCCGTCCTCTTCGCTTCGCCCCGCCCGTTCTACGGCAGGGGGTAATGATCCCAGATCGGAACCCCCAGGAAGAATCCCACCTTGAACTCCTCGGAACCGTACAGCGCCGCAAGTTTCGCGTCGATGATGTTGTTCGGGAAGTTCACGGCCAGGCCGACCTCCCAGGGGGAGGCGATTTTTTTGTATTCCCTGTCCATCGCATAGCCGTAGCTCCCGAAGAGCTCCACGGCCACGATCCCCAGGACGCTCCGGTTCAGAATCCTCCGGAAGGCCACGTTGGCCCAGACCATGCGCTCCGCCTCCACGGGGCGCGAGGAAACGGAATAGAGCTCCTCGGCGGCCCCGAGGTAGGCGGCGTGGCTGCGGAAATCCATGTCCCCCTCCGCGTAGCCCAGCCGGAAGTACGTCCGCCAGTTGTCGCCGACCTCGAGGGGCTTGAAGTAGGTGAGCCGGTAGTTGAGCTCCTCCAGGTTAGGCCACCACGCATTGAGCCGCCAGGCATGGCCCTTCGTGGGGTCGCCCGGGATATCCAGGGTATCGTAGGCGGCGAAGAAGGTCGGCCCCACGGCGTTGTGCCCGTCGCCGCTCGCTCCGCGGGTCCCCTCCACGTGCTCGTACGCCAGCCCTACCCCCAGGCGGACGTCTCCCCAGCGGAAGAGCCGGTTCACCCCCACGGCGTAACGGTCCCAGTCCCGTACCCCGTCGCTGGAATCGATCCTCCAGTTATGCGCCGCCAGGTTGACCTCCCACGCGTTCATGGACTCGGGCGCCGTCTGATAGGTAAGGTCGATCCCCCATTGCTCGCCGAACCTCAGGACGCCCGAGAGGTTGTCGTAATCCGAGAACAGACCTCGGGCCACGCCCTTGACGTAAAGCCAGCGGTTGTGGTGCAGGTTCGTCGTATAACCGGACACCCCGATCTCGAGCTCCGGACTCTGCCGCACGTCCAGCCGAACCAGCACGTCCCCCGACGCGGTACGCCCCAGCTGATAATCCACCGTGGCGATGCTGGGGGACTCCGTCAAACGCTGGACCGCATGTTCGATCCTGTCCCGATCCAGGGGCCTGCCGACCCAGACGAGACAGCGTTTGCGGAGGTCCGAGGCCATTCCGTCGGACAGGCCCTCGACCTGGACGTCCCCGACGATGTTGGAGGTGAACCGGGTTCCGTTCAGGTCCAGGATCCCGGGGCCGAGGTCCGAAAGCCTGGCGACCTCATCCATATGCGGCAGGATGGCTTCCCGGCCGCGCCCGATGATGTCGTCCGCCTTCGTGGAATCGAGAAACGAGAAATTCCGGACCCGGGGGGATATCAGCAGGTCCGCGTGTTTTCCCTCCTCGCCCGTGGTTTTTCGCATCATGACCGCGAGGGATTGATCAATGACGTCGATGTAGGAGTTGAGCTCGCGGTCCCGGGATGGGGACTCCGAGACGTCCACGGCGATCACGGGGATGCCCGGAAACAGCTCTCTGGCCGCATCGACCGGCAGGTTCGAGACCAGGCCGCCGTCCACCAGGAGGCGACCGTTGATCTCCCAGGGCTCGAAGAGAGCGGGAATGGACATCGAGGCCCTCATCACGGAGGGAAGGCTGCCCCCGTGAAGCACGACCTTCTCCCCCGTCCGTATGTCCGTCGCCACGGCGGCGTAGGGGATGGGGAGGTCGTAGAAGTCGGTCACGGTCACGTGCCGCATCAGTTGCGTAAAGTACTGATAGAGCTTGTCCCCCGTCAGAATCCCTAGGGGGCCCCTCTGCCGGCCCGACTTCTTGTAGGTCAGGGCGGACACGGTGCTCGTCCTGGCCCTTCGGTCGTTTCCCGTAAAGACGAACATCGGCCCCGTGTTCTCCGCCAGCAGGGAGGGAAGGTCCAGATCTCCGACGATCCGCCGCATCTCCGCCGCGTCGTACCCACTGGCCTTGAGCGCGCCGATCAGGGATCCGATGCTCGTCCCGACGATGCCGACGATGGGGATCTTGCGCT
>NZ_CAUUGJ010000065.1:0-13564 GCF_963544685.1 uncultured Fretibacterium sp.
AAACGGCCGCGGGCTTTTCCGAGGGCCATTTCCGTGTTGACCATAAGCGTAGGGGAGCGGCGCCGGCCGCTCCCCTACGCTTATGTTTGTCCCTGCCTTGAGGCCGTCCCTGCCGCTGCCTCCGGCGGCCTCAGCTGAACGTGCTCCAGGAAAAGCTGTCCATCGCCTTCTCGTCGCACTCCCTCTGGTAGAGGATGCGGGGCATCCCCACCGTGACCAGGCCGGAGTGGGGATCGACGAAGTAGTCCCCGGCGTCGGACCCGGGATCCTCCCCGATGACCGTGCCGTCGGCGATGTAGTTGTGCGCGTCGATGATCGCGCGCCTGATGCGGCAGTTCCGCCCGATGACCACGCCCTGGCCGACGATGCTCTCCTCGATGACGCTCCCCGGTTGGATGACGCAGTTGCGGGACAGCACGGAGCTGGAGACGGTCGCCCCCAGGATGCGGCTCCCCTCGGCGGCCAGCACCCGGTTGACCATGCAGTCGTGCCCGTCGGAGGGATAGGAGTAGGAGGGCGGGTCGGCGAAGGAGACGGTGCGGATGGGCCAGAGGGGGTTGTAGAGCGTCATCTCGGACTCCGGGCTCAGGAGCTCCATGTGGGCCTGCCAGTAGGCCTTGAGGGTCCCGACGTCGCGCCAGTAGGGCTTGTCCGTCCGCCACTGGTACATCCGCTCGGCCTCCACGGCCGAGTGGGGCAGGACGTTGGTGGAGAAGTCGTAGGCATAGACGCGCGCCTTCCGGGCGACGAGGTTGGGGATGATGTCCCGCCCGAAATCGTGGCTCGTCGGCTGCTGGGAGTCGTCGATGAGCGCCTCCTCCAGGACGCTGCGCTCGAAGATGTAGTTTCCCATCGAGACGTAGCTGAATCCGGGCTTGTCCGGTATCTCGGGCGGGACGGCCGGCTTCTCCATGAACTCGACGATGCGCCCCGCCGCGTCGGTTTTGATGCAGCCGAACTGGCCGGCCTCGGAGACGGGGACGACGTTCGCCGCAAGGGTCACGTCGGCCCCCCGCTCGGTGTGCCACCGCAGCATCTGCTCCACGTCCATCTTGTAGATGTGGTCGGCCGCGAAGATGCAGACCCGGTCCGCCCTGAACAGGGAGACGAGATGCATGTTCTGGAACACGGCGTCGGCCGTGCCCTGGAACCAGTGCTCGCCGCGCCACATCTGCGCCGGGACCAGCGTGACGAAGAAATCCCGTCCGCGAAGGGCTCCGCCGAACTGCCAGCCTCGTTCGATGTGCTCGTTCAGGGACTGGCTCTTGAACTGAACCAGGACGTAGATGGCGAAGATCCCGCTGTTGATCAGGTTCGACAGGGCAAAGTCGATGATGCGGTACTTGGCGGCGAAATAGACGGCGGGCTTGGCCCGGTACCGCGTCAGCGGCATCAGCCGCTCCCCCTTCCCCCCTGCAAGAACGACCCCCAGCACTCTTCCGTACTTTCCTCCGTTCATCATCGACATCCCCTTTCGTAGGGAAAAGCTCCCTGCTGCCACGTGCTGCGTCATGAAAACCATCGTGCAAAACGGCGCTCGAGCCTGCGGACCTCCGGCGGAAGCCCGGGAAGAAAACATGGAGAGGAAGCCCGGGGGAAGATGCGGCGAAGCGGGCTAAAGCGTTTGGTAAAGGTCCTTGTAGAGCAGCGCGGAGCGGTCCCAGGAGAAATCTCCGGCCATCGCCCGCGCGCGGAGCGCATTCCAGTACTCGGCGTCGCCGAAGCGCGCGACCGCCCTCCTCAGGGCCCAGAGCATGCCGGCGGCGTCGCAGGTCTGGAAGGTGAACCCGTTCCCGCCTCCGGGGGCGTCTGCGTCCGTCACCGTGTCCCTCAGGCCCCCGACCTCGCGCACGAGGGGGACGGTCCCATACCTCATGGCGATCATCTGGGACAGGCCGCAGGGCTCGAATACCGAGGGCATCAGGAAGATGTCGCCGCCCGCGTAGAGGAGGTGGGACAGCGGTTCGTCGTAGCCCCGGAAGAACCGCAGCGTGTCCGGGAAGCGATCGCCCGCCTGGCTGAGGGCGTTCTCGATCCAGCCATGCCCGCTGCCCAGGAAGACGAACTTCGCGCCGAGCCCGGGAAGCGCGTCGAGTGCGGAGAGGATGAGGGAGAACCCCTTCTGCTCCACGAGCCGGGACACGCAGACCACCAGGGGCTCTTTGGAGCGGGGGTCGAACCCCGCCCTCCGCAGCAGCTCCTCCCGGGCCTGTGCCTTGCCCCGGAGGTTTTTCGCCGAGAACCGCTCCGGGATGTGGGGGTCCGTCTCCGGGTTCCAATAGCGGGTGTCGATGCCGTTCAGGATCCCGGACAGCTTGCGGCGCTGTTTATAGATGACGCCGGACAGCTCCCGTGTGGACTCGTAGGTCTGTATCTCCTGGGCGTAGCGCGGCGAGACCGTCGTCACGGCGTTGGCGGCGACGATGGCCCCCTTCAGGAGGTTGACCCGGCCGTAGAACTCCATGGCCTCCATGTTGAAGCTCCAAGGCTCGAGCCCGGAGGCCTCCATGAAGGGCTCCCGCTCGAGG
Organism: uncultured Fretibacterium sp.; assembly: GCF_963544685.1. Taxonomy (NCBI): domain Bacteria; kingdom Thermotogati; phylum Synergistota; class Synergistia; order Synergistales; family Aminobacteriaceae; genus Fretibacterium; species uncultured Fretibacterium sp. The sequence continues at coordinate 2,529 of NZ_CAUUGJ010000065.1, forward strand.
ATCCCCTGGTAGGCGACGTTGTGGAGCGTGACGACGCACCGGCCCCCGACGGTCCGGTAATGACGGTGCCAGGCCAGGGCACAGGGGAGGAAGGCGCTGGTCCAATCGTGGCAGTGGTAGAGGTCGGGGGTCCACTTGAGTACCCGAAAGAGCTCCAGGGCCTGCATGCAGAATACGGCGAAGGGGGAGGCGGTGCGGAAGTCGAGGTGCCACGGATACATGTCCCCCCCGTAGTCCTCCGCCCTCAGGAAGTAGACGGGCACGTCCGCCACCTCGGCCTTGACGACCTCCGCGTCCCGGACCCGCCAGTCGTAGGCGGCGCAGACCCGTTCCGGGAGCACGGTCATCCTCAGGCCGGAGGCCGAGACCCTGTCCAGCACCCCCGGCCAGGCGGGGGTCACGACCCGGACGTCGACGCCGGCGCGGTGCAGCGCCTGGGGGAGGGAGCCGGCAACGTCGCCCAGCCCGCCCACCTTGGAGAAGGGCGCGTACTCCGTCGTGACGAAAAGGACCCTGGTCCTGCCGCCGACCCCGCGCATGGCCTCACATCCCTCTGAAGTCGATGGAGTAGGCCTTGGAGGCGTACTCGCGGACCACCCGATGCGTGTTGAAGAAGCTGGCGTTCAGGGCTATCGTGTGGCGCATCATGTCCAGCCATTTGTCGTGGTTCTCGTAGTAGGTGGGGATGATCTTCTTCTCGAGCTTTTCGTAGAGGTCGATGGCGTCGAGCGACTCGTCGTAGTGGTCGGAGAGGTCCCCCCCGTTCGGTTCGGGCCCGATGGACCAGCCCGTCACGTCCTCGATCCAGCCCTCGATCCACCACCCGTCGAGCACGGAGAAGTTCATGATCCCGTTCAGGGCGCATTTCATGCCGCTGGTCCCGCTGGCCTCGCGGGGGCGCATCGGGGTGTTGAGCCAAAGGTCGACGCCCTGGGTTATCAGGGATGCGATCTCCATGTTGTAGTTGTCGATGAAGACGATGGGGATGGACTCCTCCAGGTCCCGGGCCGCCTTGCGGATCTTCTGGAGCAGGGCCTTGCCGCCGTTGTCGCTGGGATGGGATTTCCCCGCGAAGATGAACTGCACCCTGCGGTTCCCCGCCACCTCCAGGAACCGCTCGAGGTTGGAGAAGAGCAGGTCGGCCCTCTTGTAGGTCGCGGCGCGCCTCGCGAACCCCAGGGTGAGCACCTCGGGGTCCAGCTGCCTTCCGGTCGTCTCCAGAACCCGGGCGAACAGGCGCAGCTTGGATGCCTGATGCGCGGACCAGAGGTCCTGCACCGGGATGGTCAGGGCCTGGACCAGACGGCCGGGATCCTCCTCCCATCCGGGGATGTGCCGGTTGTAGAGCTTTCTCATCCCGGAGCTCACCCAGGTGGTGGGGTGGACGCCGTTCGTGACCCAGTCCACCGTCTCCATCCGGAACATGGCGTTGCTCACCTCGGCGTGCTTCTTGGCGACGCCGTTCACGTAGCGGCTGTACTTCAGCCCCAGCTCGGTCATGGAGACCCCGGGGACGTCGGGCATCATGCGTTTGAGCGTGCTCAGGGCCTCCGTCGGGAAGACCCTGTCGATCAGGCCAAACTCGAAATAGTCGTGTCCCGCCGGGACGGGCGTGTGGGTCGTGAACACGACCTGCTCGCGGATCTTGTCGGGGTCGTAGTAGCCCTGCTCGCGCATGAGCTCGAGGGTCAGGAAGCCGGCGTGTCCCTCGTTGAGGTGGAAGGTCTCGATGTTCATGTAGCCCAGGTCGCGCAGCATCCGCAGCCCCCCGACGCCCAGGATGAACTCCTGACAGAGACGGTAGCAGTTGTCCCCGCCGTAGAGGTACCAGCAGAGCTTGCGGTCGTCGGGATGGTTGGGCTCGAAGTCCGTGTCCAGGAAGTAGACGGGCAGGGGGTACCCGGTGGACCCGATGATCTCGTAGACCCATACCCCCACCTGGATCTCCCTTCCCTGAAGGTTGATCAGGATGCGGTTGGGCAGAAGCGTCAGCTCGTGGGAGGGGTTCCAATGGACGGGCTTCTCCTTCTGCCAGTCGTCGGCGTTGAACTCCTGGACGAAGTAGCCCTTGCGGTAGAGCAGGGTGACCCCCGCCATGGGGACGCCAAGGTCGGCGGCGCTCTTCAAAATGTCGCCGGCCAGGACCCCCAGCCCTCCCGAGTAGGTGGGGATGGACTCCTTGAGCCCGACCTCCATGGAGAAATAGGCCAGCGGCCTGAAGGCCGGGTCGTTCTCCATGAGGCTCCTGAGGGAATAGCCGAGATCGCTGCGATGCAGTCGCTGTATCATAGTCGGTGATGCTCCTTTCCGGTTGCGGCCCGTCAAGCCTCTGATCGAATTATCTCACAGATTTGCCCTTTGGGGGCGGGAGGCGCCCGATCGGAGGCCCGATCGCGTCATGCCCTGCCGTAGAGCTCCGTAAGCTCCCGCAAACACGAAGCCAGCCGCTCATCGGCCTGGCCGGGCATCATGCGCCAGGCCCAGTTCCCGCTGGGCGTGGAGGGAACGTTGATCCGGCAGGAGGCCCCCAGTTCCAGATGGTCCTGCATCGGCACGACGGCGGTCTCCGCGACGGAGCTCATGGCCATGCGCACCATCTCCCCCGCCGCCGTGCGGCGGTTCACCTCGCGCCCGAGGTAACGGGAGAGGTTGGCGATCTCGGCGGAGGAGGCGTCCTCCTCGAACCAGCCCAGCGACGTGTTGTTGTCGTGGGTCCCCGTGTAGATGACGTTGACCGGCGTGTGGTTGTGCGGGGCGTAGGGGTTGCGGGCGGGATCGCCGAAGGCGAAGTGAAGCACCAGCATCCCCGGCAGGCCCAGGCTGCGGCGCAGGGCCTCGATCTCGGGGGTGAGAATGCCCAGGTTCTCCGCCCAGAAGGGCAGGGTCGGGAAGTTCCGGCAAAGGGCCTCGAAGAAGCGCTCGTGGGGCGCGCTCCGCCAGAGGCCGACCTCTGCGGTCCTCGCGTCGGCGGGCAGCGACCAGTAGCCGACGAGCCCCCGGAAGTGGTCGATGCGGACGCGGTCGAAAAAGGTCAAAAGATGCCGCAGACGCTCCATCCACCAGCGGAAGTCCTCCGCCAGCATGGCGTCCCAGTTGTAGAGGGGATTCCCCCAGAGCTGCCCCGTCGCGCTGAAGTAGTCCGGCGGCACCCCCGCCACGGAGACAGGGGCCAGCGCCTCGTCCAGCTCGAACAGATGGGGGTGCAGCCAGACGTCGGCGCAGTCCCGGGTGACGTAGACGGGGACGTCCCCGACCAGGCAGATCCCCTGGTCCGAGAGACGGGAACGGAGCGCGCCCATCTGGGAGGAGAAGAGAAACTGGACGAAGCGGTGAAACTCGATCTCGTCGGCCATCTCCATCCAGGTGCGGTGGAGCGCTTCGTGACGGCGGAACTTCAGGTCCTCGGGCCATTCGTACCAGGGCTGGCCGTCGCGGCATCCCTTGATGGCGGCGAAGAAACTGTAGCCCTCCAGCCAATGGCGGTTGTCGGCGAAGAAACGCTCGTACCTCGAACGGGCCCCCGCTCGCTTGAAGTTCGACCACGCCCGGCGCAGCAGGACGTCCTTGAAGGCACGCACGCGGTCGTAGTCCACCCGGGCGTCGTCGAAGGCGGGCGCATCGGCCAGGTCCGCCTCGTCGATCAGCCCCGAGTCGGCCAGCGCCTCGGGGCTGATCAGCAGGGGGTTGCCCGCGAACGCGGACGTGGGGCTGTAGGGGGAGTTGCCGCAGCCTCCGTCGATGGTGGTCAGGGGCAGGACCTGCCAGACCGTCTGGGCCGCGTCGTTCAGAAAGTCGGCGAACCTCAGGGCCTCCGGGCCCATGTCCCCGATGCCGTAGCGGGAGGGGAGGGCGAAGAGGGGGAGCAGAATGCCGCTCCTTCGGGGGCGGCTCATGCGAGCTCCGGAACGGCGTGGGTGACGCGGCCCCCGCACAGGGTCATGGCGACGCCGATGTCGGCCAGCTCCCGTGCCGGCGCCAGGAAGGGATCCCGTTCGAGGACGACGAGGTCCGCGTCGCGGCCCGGGGCTATCTCGCCGCGGCGCCTCTCGTTGTGCCCGTTCCATGCCCCGTTCCAGGTATAGGTACCGATGGCCTCGGCCACGGAAAGGCGCTCCTCCGGGACCCATCCATCATCCGGCCCCCCGTTCGGGGCGGTCCGGGTCACTGCCGCATGGATTCCCAGCATCGGGCGCAGGCTTTCGATGGGGGCGTCGGAGCCGGAGGAGAGCACGATCCCTTTGCGCATCATGGAGCGCCAGCGATAACCCGCCTCGGCGCGCGCCTTCCCCAGCCGTTCCAGGGCCATAGTCCTGTCGGACGGGACGAAGCAGGGCTGGATGGCCGCTCCCAGTCGGAGGTCCCTCATCCGATCGAGCTGCGCGTCGTCCGCCGTCTGGGCGTGGACGATCAGGTGGCGCGTGGCCATGGGCCGCTGCTTTATGGCGCGCTCGAAGGCGTTCAGGCACATGTCGAGCGCACCGTCTCCGATGGCGTGCACCGCGACCTGCATCCCGGAGAGATGCGCGGTGAGGATCAGGTCGTCCAGCTCGCCCTGTTCGAAAAGCGCCGTGCCCCGCTCACCGGGGGAGTCGGCGTAATCCTCCCTCAGAAACGCGGTCCGGCCCCCGAGGGAGCCGTCGCTGAGGAGCTTCAGCGGGCCGATCTGGCACATCGGGATCCCGTCGCCGCTCCTCCAGCCCTCGGACAGAAAGCCCTGAAGCAAATCCATGTTCGGCAGAAGAAGCTGGCGACGAAGGCGGAAGGGAAGGCCTCCGCTCCGGGCGGCGTCCAGGAAGAACTCCTGCGACCTTCGGAAGTCGAACCCGAACATCGAGAGGTCGTCGGAGTGGATCTCCGTCAGGCCGTAGCCCGCGGCCTGGGGGCCGTACTTCCGAAGCAGGCGCGTCAGGTCCGCGTCCTCCAGGCCGGGGATGCATCGGGCGATCAGGTCTAGGGCGTTTTCCTTGAGGATCCCGTTCGGCTCCCCGTCCTCGCCGAGCTCGATCACACCGGCCTCGACGCGGGTGTTCCCGGTGATGCCCGCGGCCTTCAGCGCGGCCGTGTTCACGACGGCGACGTGCCCGCAGACGCGCCTCAGATAGACGGGAATGTCGGGGACGACGGCGTCGAGGTCGTGCCGGGTGGGCATGACGTTGTCCATCAGGACGTGATTCCAGCCGTGCCCCTGGTACCATCCGCCAAGAGGGGCGGGATGCTCGTCCGCGTAGGCTTCGAGGATTTTGCGAAGATCGTCCGTGGAGCGGCAGCCCCCCAGACGGACCGCCTTCTGAGACTGCGCCCAGGCCAGAAAATGAGCGTGAGAATCGCTGAAGCCGGGGAAGACGGAGCGACCCTTGAGGTCGATCGGCTTCGTGTCGCAGCGGAGCCCTATGGTCGCCGTCGTTCCGATGGCCGCGATGCGCCCCGCCTCGATAAGGAGCGCCTCCGCCATCCCCATGGGGGTATGGATGCGCCCGTTGATCAGCGCCGTTTGTTCTGCATGGGGCATCAGAACCCTGCCTCCTTGAATTTCGTTATTTTCCCGTCCCCGGTCGGGGAGCCGTTGTGAACGCTGGGGGAATCGCTTCATTATAGCGTAAGGGGCAGTCATCGATAACGTATCGTAAGCCGCTCCCTCCAAAAACGCTTTTGAGAGTAACGCTTCGGCGGTTGCCCCCGACAACCTGATTTTGTAGCGTATGCAGTGGACTTGAAAGCCCCCCCGGCGCCGCGGCTATGACAGGGGACATCACAAAAAATCATCAACGCGAGTATAATAGTAATCGACAAATGTCAGAAAGGAGAGATGATGCCAAGACCTGTCAGGCGCCCCAAAATAGAGCGGCTGCCGGTCTATCGCAGCTCCTCGCCTGACGATGTGACCGCCGTCGAAAGCATTACGACTTCCGAATGGCGAAGGACTCACGTGCCAGAATGCCTATCGCCTGCACTACGATTACGGCGATTCACGACAGCGCAAGGAAGAAAATAGCAGATGTCCTCGTTCACGGCAAACGGTTGCTCATCACAGGCGGCTGTTGCGAGTTCGAACCGGTCGAGATCCATCAAGAGTTTATGGAGAAAGGATCAAGGACGATGAGAATAGCGGTAACTTATGAAAACGGAGAGGTTTTTCAGCATTTCGGTCATTCCGAGCGGTTCAAGTTATATGATGTGGAAGAAAACAGAATCATCGCTGAGCAGATCGTGGATACAAACGGAAGCGGCCACGGTGCGCTTGCAGGATTTCTGCAGGCGGAGAAGGTGGATGCTCTGATCTGCGGTGGCATCGGCATGGGAGCGCAGACGGCTCTCTCAGATGCAGGCATCGAGTTCTATGCCGGCGTTCAGGGATCGGCAGACGCTGCGGCGAAGGCCCTTGCCGAAGGAAACCTCGCTTATGACCCGGATGCCCGCTGCGACCATCATGACCACGATCACGGCGACGACCACGACTGCGGCCATCACAATGAACACCACAGCGGTGACTGTGAGCATGGCCATTGTGCGGGGCATCACGGCCACGGAAATTGATGTCGATGATCCAATCGGACTGCGAGGTTGTAAAAGAAGCTGGATTTATAGTGGCCCTCTAGTTGGGGACCACTATACGTCTCGCCCCATGCCTCGCAGGTCCACGGGGCCGTCGCTTGGCCCGCACCGTTCGCCAGCACCCGCGCCAAGCCGTGCCCGCCGTACAGGTACCGGGACCTCCCTCCCCCCGGGTGCATCACGATGAGACTGTCCCAGAGGCTCTATTCCATTGTCAAGTTACCGGAACTTTAGGATTGACCATTCGTGTGATGACAACAGAATAATTGACTGCCGCATTACATTTTGACGTTGACCAATTTTAGGAGCACTCATTGTGTTCCAGCGTTGGCGCCGGTATTCCTTCTCTGAAAGACAGATCTTTGACTACGTTGTCCAATAAGGCCCTTTCATTATCGGTAAGATTGTCAAAATATACTTCCCAAAACGTATTTGTTCCCGCCTCAAAAATCAGTTTATGAGTTATTATGATATAATCGTCTTTGTCTTGTACCCAATAATATCCATCCAGGTTCCCTGAAACGATTTCAAAGCCGTTGGCTTCATAAATTGCTGGACATCCTGTATTACTAACAATTCTATAAGATGTCTTTTCTCTTTCAAAATCGATGTATATTTCAATCACCAGATAAATCTCCCCCTGGATTAGTTGTCCTGACCGAAACGACTTTAAAGAATACTTAACCAACATAACAATTCCCTCCACTCCTTAATTGATGCAGCAACCAAAAGATTGCTGCATCGGTATCTCCTCGGTTTTCCAAGCCGGATACGGTTAATCCCCTCAGCAAAAAATTGAGGACTATCTAAGCCAATCACAGTCGACGCTCAAGATAAAATTCCAATCTCATTAAAAGCATCTTGGCTTTTTTGTAAGAGGGATTTACTTTTAATATGAACTGAAGGACCTCCTTTGCTTTAGCCGTATTGCCTTTACGTTTCAGTTGCTCTGCAAAGATATACGCAGTTTTGTTGTTCCTGGGATTTGCGTTAAAGGCTGATTCGATATACTCGAGAGCCAGATCGATCAAGCCAAGTTGTTGATAGCAAAGTGATATTTTTTCCAATGTCTTGAAGTGTTTATCTAATGCAAGCGATTTTTGAAACAATTCAAGCGCTTCGCTGGCATTTTTACATTCAAGCAGTGTGCAGGCTGCCAGATAATAACGATAAGCGCGGTCCGTGCTGTTATGATTCATATATTTTTTACCTCATAGAACCCGTTGAGCACCTTAATTTTAGAAGCCAGAAAGCTGATTCGGCAGGCTGCGTTCATCGGGTCCGCGTCGGGCGCGTAGCCTCGTATGGCAAACGAATCGGCTTCATGGTGTTCTCGGAACATAACTTTTTTGACTGAACTCAGTGAAATATGAATGCTTCAGGTTGGCAATAGGTGATTCTACCGGAATATGTAAAGCGGACAGGAAAATACCCCTCACGTCGGGTGGGTTCCAGGGAGCTTCAATAAGTTCAGGGCGTGTCGGGGGGACCCGACACGCCCTGAATGCAGACGGTTCTCGAATGGCCGGGCCGACTGTCCGGCAGCTATTCGGGGTTATTCGGCCCGATAGACCACCACGGCATCGGGATACTTGATGCGGGGAAGCGCCGTCTCCAGGATGCGGAGATGGTGGTTCAGCTCCACCTGTTCGGTGTAGGCCGTCCGGATGTCCTGTCCGACCAGCAGGTCCATGTACTGCGGCTGGGCGCAGAGCAGCAGGGCGGTTCCGGGCTGGAGCACCGTGGCCTGGAAGATGCGTCCCTCCAGAAGTTGGCGGACGCGTTCGATCTCCATGAGCCCCGTGCCCTGCTGGATGCGGTGGAGCTGGACGAACAGGTCCGGGCTGACGATCAGGGTGTGGCGGCCCATGCGCCCCTTCTGCTGCAGGGCCGAGACCCCAGAGACGATGTCGATGAAGGCCCCCTCGCCCGTCCCCCAGTCGCCGCGCTTGAGCTTGTTGACGCCGGAGACGGTGAGCAGGCCGTCCACGCCCAGGGACTTGACCCCATAAAAGACCATCTGGTCCTCGCGGCGGCAGAGGGCCTGCGCCGCTATACGCACGGGGGAGAGGTCGGCCGGCTGTCCCTCCCGCTCGGCCGCCTCGAGGTCGCGCCACAGGAGCCAGAGGTCCTCGGAGAGCTGCGGCACCTCGACGAAAGAACGCCTGGGCGAAAAGGTGAAGCCGTTCTCGGTCTTCTCCTCGCGGACCGGGCTGTCGGTCGGCGCCACCTGCACTCCGGGCCCCAGGGGGCCGTACAGCGGCAGGAACCTCCGCGCCGTCAGGGTCTCCTTTGCCGTCTCGACGACGGCCTCGTCCAGCCGCTTCCAGAACTCCTCGGAAAGGGGAGAGGCATCTCTCCCGAGATAATCTTCCATAACCTTTATGCCTCCTTCTCTTTCGGATCGGCCGCTACTTCTCGATGAGGCTGCCGACGGTCGATCCGGGGGCGGCATCCTGCTTGGAGGGTGCGATGCCGAGTTCCTCCATGACCTCGAGGACCTCCCCCTCCCCCTCGGCGAGGAAGTCCGACCAGTTGGGCTCCAGGTAGCGCAGCAGGGTCATCAGCTCGCCGACATGGGCCTTTTCCTCGTCCCGGATGTCCATCAGGACCTTGCGCACCAGGGGATCGTCGGTCGCCTGGGCGTGGGCGTCGTAGAGAAACATGGCCTCGAGCTCCCCGGCGATGTCGACGCGCAGAGCCTGCACCAGCTCCTCCTTGTTGACCTTTCGGTCGACGTTGCCGGAAAACGGGTTGGGAAAATCGGGCATGGCAAATCGCTCCTTCCTGTTCCATCTGTATTTTATTTGGATTGCTGGATTGAGCGTTTCGGAATTCAGTCGGTCAATCGAACAACCCCACTCGAAGCAGAGCATAGTCGCCGACAGAAAATTTTGTAATACGTGGAAATACAGATCGTGCGGATGCCACAAATCAAATAATATGGAGGATTTTTGCGAAGTAATCTGAAACAATGATAGAATAGTAAAATGACTTTCATGAGGCCGCGTGCGGCGGGTCCGCCGCACCGCGGAAATTTTGTGCAGGAGGTGGCGGGATGATCAATATCATCTGGTTCGGTTTATTGTTCATCGGCATCGTGGTGGGGATCGCGACCGGCAACGTCGAAGCCATTACGAAAGCGGCGATCGACAGCGCCAACACGGGAGTGGAGCTCTCCATCGGCCTGATCGGGGTGATGACCCTGTGGCTCGGCATGATGAAGATCGCGGAGGCCGCCGGCCTGGTGCGCAAGCTGGCCCTCATGCTCAAACCCCTGATGGTGCGTCTGTTCCCGGACGTTCCTCCCGACCATCCGGCCATGGGCTCCATCCTGATGAACCTGGCGGCCAACGTCTTCGGCTTGGGAAATGCGGCGACGCCCTTCGGCATTCGGGCGATGCAGGACCTTCAGGAGCTCAACACCACCGAGGACAGCGCGACGGACTCCATGTGTACGTTCCTGGCGATCAACACCTCCTCGGTGACGCTGATCCCCGCGACGACGATCGCCTATCGGGTGGCGGCCGGGTCTTCCAATGCCGTCGAGATCATCGGCCCCACAATCATAGCCACCCTCGTCTCCACGATCGTGGCGGTGATCGCCGCCAGGACGATGTCCCGGATGCGGCGCTTCCGTGTGAGCAAGCCGGACAAAATTTTCGACGAGGCGTTTTCGAATCCTGCGGCGGACGCCGAGTAGGGGGGAAGGACATGTTCGTCAATGTCGTCAATGCGATCTCGCTGTACGCCATTCCCGTCATTATCCTGGTTATCTGCACCTATGGCGTCGTTAAAAAGGTCAAGGTCTACGAGACCTTTACGGAGGGCGCCAAGGAGGGGTTCTACACGGGCGTCCGCATCATCCCCTTCCTCGTGGCGATGCTGGTCGCGATCGGCGTGTTCCGCGCCTCCGGGGCCATGGGGTATCTCGCGAAGCTGCTGGGGCCCCTGACGGAGCTGATCGGCATGCCGGCGGAGGTCCTGCCCATGGCGATCATGCGTCCCCTCTCCGGCGGCGGGGCCAACGGCATCATGAACGAGCTGTTCAAGGTTCATGGCCCGGATTCCCTGATCGGACGCATGGCCTCGATCATGTCCGGGGCGACGGACACGACGTTCTACGTCCTGGCCGTCTACTTCGGGGCCGTCGGAGTCCGCAGGACGCGCCACGCGCTTCCCTGCGGGCTTCTCGCCGATCTCGCCGGGATGCTGGCCGCCGTCTTCATCACCAACCTGATGTTCTGAGCCGGGAGCGCGAAAGAGGATGACGATGATCTATCCCGAGAAACTGCGGGAGGGCGGGACGGTCGCCCTCCTGGCGCCCTCGTCCCCGATCTCGGCGGAGGATGCCGCGGGGTGCCGGCGCTGCTTCGAGGAGCTTGGATACGGAGTGCGCATGAGCGGGCTCGTCTCGGCGGCCCTGCACGGCTATGAGGCCGGGGAACCGGAGGCGCGTGCGGAGGAGCTGAACGCGGCCTTCG
>NZ_CAUUGJ010000066.1:0-13177 GCF_963544685.1 uncultured Fretibacterium sp.
GGCCATGACGTTCTCCTGAACGTTGTCCAGGTCAACATCGGGAAGATTGTGATCGGCTCCCCCTCGGGGAATGGGCGCCGTACTCTCGATGACGGCCCGAGCTTTTTGGACAGTCTCCCTGTCGCCCCTGGCCTCGTCCCGCGCCCGCTCCGCGACAAGCTCGGCCACGATATGGCCCGCGTCCCGCGTCGCCCTGAAGAACTCCCGGGGGTTGCGCCTGATGCTCTGTGCCCATTGTTTCGTCGGCGCGTCCGGGTCCCGTTCGGCGGCTATGCCCACCTCGCGCAGGAGGGTTGAGGCCGCGATGCTGGCCCGCAAGGCCCTGAGCTCCGGGGTGTGAACCTCCGCAAGCCGATTCGCCCGTTCCTCGGAAAGCGTCCTGAAGGCATCCCGATACGCCTCCGGACTCCGCTTCGAAGGCGTTCCGGCACTGGCCCTCCGGAGAATGCCGTCGGCCTTCTCGAAGTCCGGGGAAAGGGGCTCGAACGGGAGCCTGACGCTCAGCTGCTGGACATTGAAGACTCTGTAGCCGTAAACCCTCAACGTGCCGTCCCGGCCCTTCTCCCAGTGCTCCAGGCTTACGCCCCGCTCCCCGGCCCGGACGTCGAGATCCTGCGACCGGGCGTCCCTGTACGTTATCCAGCGGGGGTCCGAAAACCCCTCGGCACCCATCCGCTCCAGGAGGTACATGGCGTTCAGGCCCGTGTACTGCCGGTCCGAGACCGCACTCCTGGGAGCCGTGGAGGGCAGTCCGGGCCGGGCCCACGGGACAATACCGCTCTCGAGCGCACGAACCACCGAAGCCGCGAAAGCCTCCCTCTTCTCCTCGGTCCTACCGCTCATCCGTATCCCTCCTCCACAGCTCGACAAAGGTCCCGTCCGGCTCCTCGACGCTTTCGGCCTCGAGCCGTTCGAGAACGTCGGTCGGTTCCGGGGCACACAGGAACTCCAGCACTTCCTCCGTCGCACTGCCCTTTCGAATCATGATCCATCCTCCTTTTCAGCGGCAGCAAACCTCTTTTTCCGCTTTTTCCGCGGAACCTCTCCTCTCGACCGCCGCGACCCGGCCCGTCCTGTCGTAGACGATCCGGAGCCTGGCGGAACTCTCTTCGCCCTCGGCCTCGAGCCCGTTCAGGAGGCTCCTGTCATGGATGATCCCCATCGTCGGCGCAATCCTCTGAACGACGTGCGTCTCGGAAATCCCGATGATGTCCCCGACATACCGCCTCCCCGGAACGGCATCGGTCACAAGGCTCTTTCCTCCTCCAAGGCACCGTTTGGCCGCATCGATCAGGGCCGCCTTCGGATCGCCGCCCTTCCCCTTGTCCATGCTGAGAAGCACATTGAGCTCGCTCAACCGGGCGGTCTTCTCCTGAAGTTCCCGGGCATGGGGGAACTCCTTTCCCAGCTCCTCCTTCGCAGCCCGTACCTGTTCGTGAAGGCTTTCCAGCTTCTCGCGCGCCTCGTCAAGGCGCTTGGGGATGCCCTCGACGGCGTTCTCGATGCGCGTCAGGTTGCCCGTCGCGCTCTCGCCCAGCTCCACATTGTGCGTGGCCGTGCCAGTCAAATTCAGATAGACCTTGTTGAAGTGGGGATCGTAGTGAAAGCTCATCCTGAAACCTCGATACTCCCCAATCGTCCCCTGATTCTTTCCCAACGCCTGGGCTGCGGCCAGCAACGCCTCTCCCGCCTCCTGCTTCCTCGGCTTCCCCTCGGCGTCCAGCCCGTAGATCTTGCCCAGGATCGTGATGGAGAAGTCCTGCTCCCGCGTCCTCTCCGCCGTGGCCGCGTCCTTTTCGAGCGACTGGATTTTCTGCTCCGTCTGGGCGATGACACAAGGAAAACTCTTCCGCAGCCTGTCCTCCAGCGCAAAACGCTGATTGTTGAAGCTCGCCTCCATCAGCTTCAGCTTCGCCACATCGACGTCGAGCTCCATCTTTTCTTTGATACGTGGATCCCCGATGCAGAGCGCCTTCACCTCGGCGTAGCTCAGGACCGACTCGTCCACGTCCTCGCAGCTCCGCAGCGGCGTCCGGCTCGTCATCACCTGGCTGATGAACTTCTGCTTGTTCTCGATGGTCTGGTACAGATAGGCATCGAACGTGTTCTCCGTGACGTACCGGTAGATGTTCACCTCCGGGTTCCGGTTCCCCTGCCGAACGATGCGCCCGGCACGCTGTTCGAGGTCCGCCGGCCGCCATGGGCAGTCCAGGTCATGCATGGCGATAAGCCGGTCCTGGACGTTCGTCCCCGCCCCCATCTTCTGTGTGGAGCCCATCAGCACCCGGACGGCCCCGCTGCGCACCTTCGCGAAGAGCTGGTCCTTCTTCTTCTCCGTGTCGGCGTCGTGGATGAACGCGATCTCCTCCTCCGGCACGCCCCGGGCGATCAGCTTTTTCCTGAGGTCGTCATAGACGTTGAAGCTCTTGTCCTTGCCCGGCGTCGAGAAGTCGCAGAAGACGAGCTGCGTCAGCCTCTCTTCCCTTGTGTCATTCCATATTTTGAAGACGTTCTCCATGCAGGCGTTGACCTTGCTGTTCGGGTCGTCCGGCAGCAGGGGGTTGATCAGCCGCTGATCCAGCCCGATCTTCCGCCCGTCCGAGGTGATCTTAAGCATGTTGTCCTCCGTCGGCTCCACCTGCTTGTTGTGGACCTTGCTTGCCCGTTCGGAGAGTGCCTGGACCAGCTCCTTCTGGTGTTCGCTCGGCTGGACCGCAACGGTATGGAAGTTCGCTTTCGGGCGCGGGAGGTTCAGGGTGTCCGCCGTTTTGATGTCCGCGACCTCCTTGAAGGTGGCCATCAGTTCCGGCAGGTTGAAGAACCTGGCGAAGCGCGTCTTTGCCCGGAACCCCGTCCCCTCCGGGGCCAGCTCCAGCGCCGTAACGGTCTCCCCAAACGTCGATGCCCAGGCGTCGAAGTGCTGGAGCCCCATCTCCTGCAGCTTGTCGTGCTGAAGATACCGCTGCATGGTGTAGAGCTCCGTCATGCTGTTCGAGACGGGTGTCCCCGTGGCAAAGACGATGCCCTTGCTGCCCGTCAACTCGTCCATGTAGCGGCACTTCATGTACATGTCGCTGGACTTCTGTGCCTCGGTCTGCGATATCCCGGCGACGTTCTGCATCTTCGTGTAGAGAAACAGGTTTTTGTAATTGTGGGCTTCATCCACAAAAAGCCGGTCCACGCCCAGTTCTTCGAAGACGATGACGTCGTCCTTCCGGTGGGTGGCCTGGAGCTTTTCCAGCTTCACCTCGAGGTCTTTTTTGCTCTTTTCCATCTGCTTGATTGTCCAGCGCTCGCCCCGTTCCTCCTTCAGCTCCTCGATGCCCCGGGTGATCTCCTCGATCTGCTCCTCGATGAACCGGGCCTGCCGCTCCGGGGAGAGCGGTATCTTCTCGAACTGGCTGTGTCCGATGACGATGGCGTCGTAGTCGCCGGTGGCGATGCGAGCGCAGAACTTCTTACGGTTCTTCGTCTCGAAGTCCTTCTTCGTGGCGACCAGGACGTTTGCCCCCGGATAGAGCCGCAGCGTCTCCGTGGCCATCTGCTCCGTCAGGTGGTTCGGAACGACGAAGAGGCTCTTGTGCGACAGCCCCAGGCGCTTTCCCTCCATCGCAGCGGCAACCATCTCGTAGGTCTTTCCAGCCCCCACCTCGTGCGCCAGCAAGGTATTTCCGCCGTAGAGGATGCGCGCAATGGCGTTCTTCTGGTGTTCCCGCAGGGCGATCTCCGGGTTGATGCCCCCGAACCGGAGATGTCCCCCGTCGTACTCCCGCGCACGGGTGGCGTTGAAGCGCCTGTTGTACTCCTCGACGAGGGCCTCCCGGCGCTCCGGCTCTTTGAAAATCCATTCCCTGAACCTCTCCTTTATCTCGTCCTGCTTCTGCTGCGCCAGGGCCGTGGCCTCCGGATCCAGGACAGTGCGCGTCTGGCCGTTCTCCTCCACCAGGGTATGGACCTTGACGGTCTTCAGGTTGAGCGTCTCCTCGATGATCTTGTAGGCGTTCATGTCCCGCGTGCCGTAGGTCGTGTTCGCCCGGACGTTCCCGACGTCTTTCGTCTTGTTCGAGATGTTCCAGGTGGAAGTCGTTGGCGAATAGGAAATCTTGATGCCGGACGCCATGTAGGGCGGGGGTTGCAAAAGCTCGAACAGGAACGCCTGGACGTACTTCGGGTCTACCCACGTCGCCCCGAGGCGCACGTCGATCTCCGCGGCGCTCAGCGGCTTGGGCTGCGCTTCCTCGAGCGCCTTCACGTTGCTGCCGAAGAGCTCCGGCTCCCGTTCGGCATAGCGCCGCGCCGTCTCCAGCTTTTCGCGAACGTTGCCTGACAGGTATTCGTCCGCCGTCTGGTAGACCGCTCTTCCGGTCTCCGGCTCCACCCGGTCCGGCACACGGAATATCGCGCCTCGGAGCTCCCGCTCCAGCTCCTCCTCCGTGCGGCCCGTGAGCGACGCCATGTAATCCATGTCCACCCGGGCCTTCTCGGAGACGGACAGCAGCAGGGCTTCCTGTGGCGTATCGGCGGAGGTCGGGACAACGTTCTGCCGGATCGTCCGCTTCGTAAACATGTCCGACTTCCCGACAAAGCGGCGATCCTCGTCCAGGATCTCCAGCCCGCACAACAGGTAGTAGGAACTGTCCTCGTCGAAGGCGCGGGCGCTCGCCGCATCATTGATGCGACTGTGCCGCCGGACGAAGCGGTCGTAGGCTTGACCAAGGTCCTTCTGGAGGACCTGCAGGTCCTCGTCGGACACCCCGTCCATCTGGGCGTCGATAACGGCGCGGCAGAGATCCCGCAGCCCCACCATATCCTTAGCGCGCTTCATGGAGGTCCGGGGAAGGTCCGGCTTGTACATGACGGAGTTCTCTCTATAGTACAGCTCCCCATCCACCAGAGTGTAGCTGTAATTGCGGACCGATGGGTCGGCGGGAATCGTCTTCTCGTACTGCTTCCGTATCTCCTGCTCGCGGGCCGTTATCTTCCCCTGGATGTTCCCCATCGCTTCGTGGAGCTGCTCGGCGAGGTCGGCGCCCTCGATGGGGTTGCAGGTCGTCTCCCTCTCGTTGCCGTACATCGAGGAGTCGAAGGCCATCGTCCCCAACACCATCTCGGGGTGTTGGAGGAAGTAGTTGTTGACCGGAACGCCTTCGGGATTGTTGAAGGCGTGCAGCCATTCGGGCTGGATGTCGTCGATGATGTGGTCCCGCTTCTGGAGGAAAAGGATGTCGGTCGTGACCTCGGTCCCAGCATTGGCTTTGAAGGCGGTGTTGGGAAGCCGGACGGCCCCCAGGAGCTCAGCTCGTTGCGCGATGTACTGCCGGACCGAGGGGTTGGCTTTGTCCAGGGTCCCCTTGGAGGTCACGAACGCCACGACGCCGCCCGGCCGCACCTGGTCGAGCGTCTTGGCGAAGAAGTAGTCGTGGATCATGAAGCCGTGCTTGTCGTATTTCGGATCCGCGACCCGATAGGCCCCGAAAGGAACGTTCCCGACGGCCGCGTCGAAGAAGTTGTCCGGAAAGCGGGTTCGCTCGTAGCCATCGACGGTGATGTCCGCCTCCTGGTAGAGTTGTCGGGCAATACGGCCCGTGATACCGTCCAGCTCCACCCCGTAGAGCTTCGCTCCCGCCATACTCTCCGGCACGAGGCCGAAGAAGTTTCCCGTGCCGCAGGCAGGCTCCAGGATGTTGCCGGAGGTGAGGCCCATCCGCTCCAGGGTGCCATAGATCGCCTTGACGACGGTGGGTGACGTGTAGTGCGCGTTGAGGGTAGAGGCGCGGGCCGAGGCATACTCCTCGTCGCTCAGAAGCCCCTTGAGTTCCGCATACTCTTTGCTCCACGCCTCATTGCGCTCGTCGAACGCCTGGGGCAGCCCGCCCCAGCCGACGTACTGCGCCAGGACCTCTTGCTCCTCGGAGGTGGCCAGCCTGCCCTTCTCCTCGATGCGCCGCAGAGTGCGGATCGCCTCCACGTTGCGGGCATACTTCGTCTTTGCGCCACCAGTGCCTAGAACATCGTCCGTTATGCGGTAGTTGACGCGCGGCTGTTCCGGGACCTTGGGCTTTTCCTCCGATACCTTTGGAGCTTCCAGCTCTGGTTCCGACTCAAGGGCCTGGGGAGCCTGGGACGTCGTCGGACGTTCCGGCTTCCCTGGAAGAGTTCTCGGATACAGCGTCTCGGAAAGGCGTTTACGAAACTCCGGATCGTCCGCAAAGCTGCGGTACAGATCGGGGTCCTCTTCGAGAAAGTCGAGCATGATCTGAGGCAGGACGAAATCGAACTCCGTCCGTACAGCCCGTGCGTCGTCAGACATGTTTCTCAAAACGTTGCCGTATGCGGCATTTTGCAGGAGACGCTCCCGGATGAGCTGGAGCGTCTCCTCGGACGGAAGCCTTGGAGCGGGAGGCTCGGCGAAATCCAGGGTCAGCTGTACACCACGGTCCGCGTGACGATCTCCTCGGCCTCCGCCTCCAGGGCGTTCATGTGCTGCACCCAGCCCATCGGGTCGTTCGCCTTGTTCGGCGGCGGGTCGTTCCGCTGCAGCTCCTCCATGAGCGACCGCTTCATCTCCTGCGCCCGGTCCTGAACCTCCAGGCAGTGGACCAGAAAGTCCTCGCCCAGCTCCAGGACCGTCCGGGCCTTCCATTCCTCCAGATACTTCTTCCGCATCCGGCCGTACCTGGTCAGCCCGCGCTCCGGAGGTGTCGGCGTCCTCATGCTGTAGGGCATCCAGATGTCCAGGACCTTCAGGTAGATCATCCCGTTTTCCCTGTCCCGCATCAGAGACCCCTCCGGCAGGTCCAGCGTCTCCTCGAAGGTCAGGTCCTCTTCGTTGTAAATCGTCAGCTCCTCCTCGTCCTTCGCCTCCAGCTCCGCGACGACCCGCTCCTCCTCCCGATTCAGCTCCTCGTCCGTCATGCCGTTCGCCAACGACGCCCACGGCGGCAGCTCGTTCCGGTTCAGATCCACGCTCGACACCCCTTTCCCTGTCCCTTGTCCTGACAATCCGCTCCACCCTGTCCAGCACTTCCCGGCTCAGGCGGTTGACGGTATTCCCCAGTTCTATCATCGAGGCTTCGTCCAGTCCCGTCACCGCGCTGAAGTTCAAGCCCTCGGCCTCTCTGGGATCCAGCCCGCACCGCACCAGGAGATACCAGGCCATGCAGCTATAGACCAACTCTTTAGAATTTTCTCTATTTACTACATCACTATTGTACAGGGCAAAACGATTTTTTTCAAGGTCCTCGGACATGTTTTTTGCCATGCCCTGAAGAAGGTGGGACAGGCCGAGGGGATTGGTCTCAATGCCGCAGCTCGCAGCCAGGAGCTCTGCTGTGTTCCGGGCCTCTTCCGGACGGACCCGCCAGATGTAGGGAGGCGCGTCGTTCTCGTGCCCTCTGGCGGGGTGCGTATCGCCCACGTCGAAGACATGCTGCAGGGCCTCTCCATCCAGCAGCTTGATGCTTTTCTGTCCCTTGTTGACCCATCGGCGGAAGCGCTTGTTCCACAGGTCCATTTTGGCGCAGGCTGTGGCCTCCGGGCGCTGCTTGTAGATGAGGAGCTGGTCCTGAAAGGCATACTTGTGGTTCCGAGCTGCGCAGGTCAGAAACGCCGCCCAGGCTTCCTCGCTTGTTCGAACCTCTTGTTTGACTTCGTCGAATTTCCGTATTGTCTCCCGAAGCGTCGTCTCCGCCATGTTCAGCGCTCCTGTTCCCGCTCAGGATTACGGCGTCCCCGTTCCCGGGCCGGGGCCGTCCGGCCCTCCACGCGAAGGAAATACGCCCGGTACGGCTCGGCCTTGCCGAGCTGGATCGTACCCCTCGGGCCGAAGACGAAGTTTTCCGCCGTCTCCCGGGCATACCGCTCCCAGTTTCGGTAACGGTATTTCGCCGCGAACTCCCCGGCCGTCATGTTCCTGCGGCGCATCTCGGGCCCGTTTCGCTCCAGCGCCGACCGGACCTGACCGGCCGTATGACCCGTCACCCGCATCCGGATCCCTATCATCCCGTCCACCTGCGAGTAGTCCATCGCACCGCCGAAACGACCGGCGATGTCCTCGTAATGCCTCCAATACGCCCCGTCAGGGTCGCACGCCTCGCACTCCGTACCCCCGAGCAGCTCCCGGACCTTCCTCATCGCCGCAGCCGCCCTCACGCGCCGCATCTCATTCCCGACGGCCTCCAGCTCCGAAAGCGCTTTTTCGCACAAGCCTCCCTCCGCCTCGACCAGGCGCGTCGGAGGGTAGCTCCCATCCTCACGGCGGTGTTGGGGCTTGAAGTTGCCGAACGGCGGCAGCCGATGGGCATGGACGGCACCCGAGAGCTTCGGGTCCCCATAACGCTCGTTCAGGAGCTTCGTCAGCCTGTTGGCCGCCTCTCGCTCCATTTCGGGGTCGTCCCCCGACTTCGGCACGGTCAGGAGGGCCTGAAAGCTGCCCGGAGAGGATTCGACGACACAGGCGGGGCGGTAGCCGTCTTCCTTGAGCTGCTTCAGTTTTTCCGAGGTCAGATCGTCGACCAGGATGTGGTGTTTGTCCCGGCTCAGGGGCACGACGTTGATGTTCTTCCGGTTTCGGGCGTACCGCTCCAGCAGCCACAGCCTGTCCCGAACCTCCTCCGCCGTTCTGCCGTCCAGCCCGCCCTTGTCCCGATCCAGGATGAACGCACGGGTCCCGTCCTCACGGAACTCCGTCACGACGATACGGAAGCGCTCGGCCCCGACGGCCTCGGCATAGCGCCCGAAGATCTCCGTCTTTGCCCGAAGTCCGCCGCCCTCTTCCCGGTTCATCCTTCTTTCCTCCTCGACCGCCTTCCCCAGGTCCGGATTGGAGATCTTCAGCCCGTGCCGGGCGGCCACCCTCACGCAGAGCCTGCGGTATTCCTCGTCCGTCCCGTTGATCCGGACGCTTCCCCATTTCTGGCAGGCCAGCTGCATGGCCGCAAGGATCGCGGCCTCGTCGCGGTCGTTCTTCAGCACGATCCGACGCCCGCAGTCGATGAAATCCGCATGGCCCGGACGGCGGCAGTAGGCGACGGCAAACGCGGACCTCACGGCAGCGTAGCCCCGGATATCGGCGGACCGGGGGCCCTCCGGAGCGTTTTTTCGTTCTCCCGTCAGGACCGCCCGGCCGGGGTATCGGTAGTGCAGGAACGGCTCCCCGTCATCCAGCACCTCGAGCCACCGCCGGAAGCCGGGGAAACGCCCCCTGAAGCCAAAACGTTCCCGGAGCTCGGCCGTTTGCCGGCGGTGCTCGTCCCTCAGGTCCAGCTTCTCGGCCAGGTGCCGTGCCGCCAGAAGGCTGCGCCGCTGGTTCAGTTCCCTCCCTCTGCCCCTCCAGCTGCCGTCCCTCCACAGAGACTCGCGCTCCGCCCTCTGCGCCCGCCACAGCCTCTCGCGCTCCTGCCTCTGGAATGCCCTCAGCTCCCGGAGCCTCCTGCTCCGCTCCTCCATACAGCGGCGTCTCTGCTGTACGTAAGCCCGCCAGGAGCGCTCCACCTCCGGCTCCCCGGCGATTCGGTCCGCAGGGCGTTCCCGAAGCTCCGCCGGCTCCCCGTCGTACTCCCGGAACTCGCCCAGACGAGCGACCAGCCGCGAGAAACTGCATGTGCGGTCCGCCTGCGACATCTTGACGAACGCATCCCCGATCCGCAGGACCGCCCCGCTTCCCTTTCGCTCGAACCGTATTCCCTTCATGGCCAGCCGCTCGTGCAGCTCCGCCCAGCTCACGGCCCTCAGGAGGATGGGGGCAGCCGTCTCCCTGGCGATGCGCTCCGCGCTCTTCGTTCCGGTGTGCGCCTCGATGTCGCGCGCCTTCTGAGACATCCCAGGGATTTTTCTCTCCTTCTTCTCGACGATGTCGCCCTCCGGCGTGACGAAACAGCGCCCGGATTCCTCGACCTCCCAGCCCTGCGCCAGCTCTATCCTCCGTGCTGCCCGTTCGAGGGCCTTGTACGTCCAGTTTCCGGCGGGTTGAATGGCCCGCCCGGTCTCCGGGTCGATGCGGTTCACCGCAACGTGGACGTGGAGGTTCCGCGTATCGCCCTGCAGTGCCCAGAGGGCCTGGCAGTCCCCGAGGTCCAGTTCGCTCAGGGCGATCTTCACGGCCTCGTCGGCCTGTTCACTTGTGGGTATTTCCATCTCGCGCCAGGAGAGGATGAAGTGGAAGGCCGGGTCCTTGCATCGGACGTTTTCCGTCGCAAGCGCCTCCATCTCCACGAAGGCCGTGTCGGGGGAGGAGAGGTTCTGCATCCCCACATGGAGCACGCTCCCGGCCCCGTGCCCCGTGACGCCCAGGCAGTAGTCCGTGAGGGTCTTGAAGCTCGTCCTGCCGTCCCGCCGCTTCGGGGGAACCTTGGCGATCACCGGGCCACCCTCCTCTCCAGTTCTCGTGCGCAGGCCGTCAGCGCTCCTATCGCCTCGGCGGTTCTGGCGCTGTACGTTCCACGCGTCTCGTTGTGGATGTGCTTCAGGAGCCCGCCCAGCCGGCGCAGCTCCGCGAGCACCCGCAGGTCCGTCTTCGGCACCACGCGCCGTCCGAAGAGGCGCCGGCGCAGGTACTCCGACAGCGAGAGCGCCGCGGCGTCGGCCTGCTCCGACGCGTCCGCGTATTCCCGCTCCGTCAGTCTGGCGTAGATGCGCCTCGGGCGCCGCTGTTTTTCCTGTGTCATGTCGTCTCGCCGCACTCCCTCCGCACTCCGGCGGGAGTGCGGGGCCGAAAAGGGGTTGCAAGGGGACGAGTCCCCTTGCCGCCGTCCGGGGCGCGGAGCCCCGGCAAGCAGGGCGCGAGAGAAGGACGTCCGTCCGCCGATTGCGCCGGTGCGCTTGACCGGCAAGCCACGCCAGTGGATTTGTCGGACAAGCGCCTGCTTGTCCCGCGCTTTATTTCGTGGTGGAGTGTATCAGGGGTAGATTGAAGGTAAACCCTTATAAGGGCCTCGTTCAGGCGTCACAAAGACCTCATGGACACACGAAAGCCCCGCCCGGGCTTCGTAAAGGCTTCGGGAAAGGTCGGCAGGCCTCGTGAAGGTCTCGCATATCCTTCACAGGACCTCGTAAAGGGCCGCATTGTCAATTCGTGAGAAAACGGCTGCTATCTTGACGCCAGACATCCTGGGGAGAGGTGAAACCATGGAGGACAAGGAAGAGAAGGCTCTACAAAGCGCCCTGGCCGAGATTCGCTCCCGGCCTCCGGTGGGTCGTCGCCGACGGCCCCACGATTTCAGCTCCGTCGTCAGAACTCTGTTCCGCGAGATCTCCGAACTTAGAGAGGAGGGATACACCATGATCTCCATCTTCGAAAAACTGGCCGAACATGGTTTCTTCGGGGAGACCAAGGACCCGAAACATTTCCGACAGGCCTTCAATCGCGAAAGGGAGCGGCGGAGAAAGCTCGGCGACATACGGAAGGGAAAAACGATCATCCGGGGCAACACCGTGCCGCCCGAGCCGGGCGGAAATGCCCGCGCGGACCTCGGGCCATCAGGAGTGCGCAGAAACAGCGACGGGACTTTTGATTTCGACTGAAAGGAAAAGGAAAAGGGGAAGGGGAAGGGGAAAGGCTATGAAAGACACCATTTTTTACGTCGGCGGGTCCAAAGGCGGGGTGGGCAAGAGCATCGTCGCCCTGACCCTGGTTCAGTTCCTCATCGACCGCTACGGCGACGCCAAGACCGTCCACGTCATCGAGACCGACGAGAGCAATCCGGACGTGGGGCGCGTCTACCGAGGGAAAGTCCCCGTGACCTCCATTCTGCTGGACGAAAAGGAGAACGGGTGGATAACCATGGCCACACTCATGGAGAAATCGGCCGACACCCTGTTCGTCATCAACAGTGCTGCGCGCAGCAACCTGGGCATCGCAAAAAATGGGGCAAACTTCTCGGCCGTGCTGGAGAGCGGCGGCATTCCCTACGACCTCGTGTCCTTTTGGCCGATGAACCGCCAGAAGGATTCCGTGCTCCTCCTCGAGGACTTTCTGAGGGCCATGACGTTCGGCTCCGTCTTCCCCATCCGCAACACCTATTTCGGCAGCCCGGAGCAATTCTCCCTCTTTGACAGGCTCTACGAGGAAAGCGGTCTGTTGCGCTCACGCATCGCCCGACATCAGATCCTGGACTTCCCCGAGCTGGCCGACGTCATCGCCGACGACTTCTACACGGGAGGGAAGACGATACCCGAGACGATCCGGGAGCTCGGGGTCTTCGCGGCCCAGAGTTTCCGGAGCTGGAGGAACGCCGTGAACCGCCTTTACGAAGGGACCGGGCTGTTCCCCGAAGCGCCTCCGGTCCTTCTCCCCGACGCTCCGGCTCCGAAGAGGGGCAAGGCGGAAAAGGAGCAGGGGTAGATGCCCAGCTTCAACGAGATCCTGAACGTCACCTCCGAGCGGGTTCTCAAACGCCCCCTGAACGACGAGGAGCGCCGCGAGATCCTCGAGCTGGCCGGCGTCCTCGGCATGAAGGAGGTGCAGGAGTACCTCTACATGATCCTCACCTTCAAGTTTTACGAGGACCGCCTCGGCGAGAAGCTGGAGCGCATGACGCAGGTATCCGAACACATTAGGGACGTACTGCAGGAGGGAACGGAAAAAATTCTGAAGGCGGCGGCCGAGGATATCGCCAGGAACATGGGGCGCCGCATCTCGGAGGAGGCTTTGAAAGCGACCGGGGCGCTGCGGGATTACCACGAGACTCGAGGCAGAATCCTCACGGTCTCCCTTTCGGGACTGCTGATGTCCCTGGGGTTCTGGCTCGGAACGTTTCAGGGAGGGGCATGGAGCGCGCCGAGACGGGGCATCGTCTCGGCGCTGCTGAACCTTCCGGCAGGATGGGCGCTGCTCCTGAGCATGGCAAGCTGCTCTTTCCTGTGGTATGTCGACAATGGGGAGGAGCTGAGGCGTTCCTGGAAGCATAGAATCCTTCTGGCTCTCCAGGTCGCCTGTACCATGGGGCTGCTGTGGATGATGGCACAATAGAAAAGCTGCCCAAATGACGGAGGAGGCTCAGGGTCTTTCGGCCTCCTCCGTTTTCGATCAGGAATCCGACCGAGCCTGCAATTCCTTCAGCCGCTCCGTGGAAAAACCGGTCACCCTGGAGACCAGAAGAATGTCGACATTCTCTTTCAGCATCGCCACAGCCGTCTTCTCCACGCCGGCTTCCATCCCGGCTTCCATCCCGGCTTCCAT
>NZ_CAUUGJ010000067.1:0-13148 GCF_963544685.1 uncultured Fretibacterium sp.
CGAGCTGCGGGGGATCCATCCCGCCGCGGTCGTTGCGGAGGACGCCGTAGTGGACGCCGGGGCCTGGGTAGGGCCCCTCGCCGTGGTGGGGTCCGGCTCGATCATCGGCTCGGGATGTCGGATCGGCTCCGGGGCCTGTATCGGGTCGGACTGCCGGGTGGGCGACGGAACCCTCGTCGAGCCCCGCGCCGTCCTCTTGGACAGGACGCGCGTCGGCAGGAACTGCATCCTGCACTCCGGGTGCGTGCTGGGCTGCGACGGGTTCGGCTTCCTGCCCTCCCCCGAGGGGCCGGTGAAGATTCCTCAGATCGGGGGGGTCGTGATTGGCGACGACGTCGAGATCGGGGCCTGCACCACGGTGGACCGGGGCACGATCGGGGACACGGTGGTCGGGGACGGGACCAAGATAGACAATCACGTTCAGATCGGGCACAATGTGCGCATCGGCCGTTTCTGCATCGTCTGTTCCATGTCCGGGATCGCCGGGAGCTCCGTCCTCGAGGATGGGGTGACGCTCTCCGTCCAGGCCGGGGTGACCGACCACGTGAGGATCGGCAAGGGGGCCGTCCTGGCCGCGCGCAGCGGCGTGACGAACGACATCCCCGCCGGGGCCGTGATGTCCGGCTTCCCGGCCCGGCCTCACGGTTTGGCCAAACGCGCCCAGATGCTGGCCGCGGAGCTTCCGGAGCTCTTTAAACGGCTGCGCCGGCTGGAGCGGGCCCTGAAGAACGGGGGCGTCGGAAACCGCGGGGAGGAAGACGATGGCCGTTGAGAGGAGCTCCGGGCCTTTTTCCTTTCGCTGCCTGACGGAGGGCTTTTCGCTGCGCGGGGTCGGGCTGCATTCCGGCCGGGACTGCGTCCTGACCGTCGAGCCCTGCGACGGAGGGCCGCTTTTGCGGCACGAGGGCGCGGAGATGCCGCTGAGCCGGCTGGGGCTCGTCGGGACGGGGCGGGGGTCGGACTACGTGTTCCCGGACGGACATCGCGTCAGGACCTGCGAACACGTGTTGTCGGCCCTGGTCGGCCTGGGGGCCTGGGGCGTCCGGATGACGGTGGAGGGACCCGAGATGCCCGCCCTGGACGGGTGCGCGCAGCGGATGGCGGAGTGCGTTATGGAGCATTCGGAGCCCTGCGGGGCGGGGCCGGAGCCCTTCGCCCTAGCCGCGCCGCTCCGCGTCGGGGACGAGTCCCGGTTCGTCGCGGCCTTCCCGTCCTCCAGGTTCTGCGTCACCTGCGTCGTGCGCTACGAGTCCCCCCTGATCGGGACGCAGATGCTGGAC
This sequence comes from uncultured Fretibacterium sp., assembly GCF_963544685.1. Lineage (NCBI taxonomy): Bacteria > Thermotogati > Synergistota > Synergistia > Synergistales > Aminobacteriaceae > Fretibacterium > uncultured Fretibacterium sp. The sequence continues at coordinate 1,281 of NZ_CAUUGJ010000067.1, forward strand.
CTGGTCCTCGAGCCGGGGGCCTATCTGGAGCAGGTCGCCCGGGCCCGGACCTTCGCGATGGAGGCGGAGCTCGAGGCCCTCAGGGCCCGGGGCATGGCGCTGGGCGGGTCGCTGGATAACGCCGTCCTCGTCGGATCGGGCGGGATACGGGCCTCGGGGGGGCTGCGGTGGCCCGACGAGTTCGTGCGTCACAAGGCGCTGGACCTGATCGGGGATCTGGCCGCCGTCGGCCGTCCGCTGTGCGCCCACGTTGTCGCGGTCCGGGCGGGGCACGAGCTGCACCTGCGTCTGGCGGAGCGCCTGCGCGCCCTGTCGGGCGGACATCGGGGGTCATGACCCCAATCGGCACGACTTCAACCGGCATGACCTCGATCGGGTCGTGCCCCAAATCTTTTTCGCTTCTTTCGGAGGGACGTCCATGGACATTATGGAGATCATGAAGATCCTGCGGCACCGCTATCCTTTCCTGATGGTGGACCGCATCACGGAGTACAGCGACAGCCACGTGGTGGGCTACAAGAACGTCACCATCAACGAGCCCTTTTTCCAGGGGCATTTCCCCGGAGAGCCCGTCATGCCCGGCGTGCTGATCCTGGAGTCCATGGGACAGGTCGCCTCCGTCATGGTGGCGGTCAGGCTGGGCGAGGGGCAGAAGGACAAGATCGCCTTCCTGGCCGGGGTCGACAACGCGCGCTTCCGCAGGCCGGTTCGTCCCGGGGACAGGCTCGTCACCAGGGCCGAGCTCACGCGCCTGAGGGGCACGATCGGAAAGGCCAGGGTGACGGGATTCGTCGAGGACGAGGTCGTGGCGGAGGGGGAGTTCATCTTCATGGTGGCCTCGACGCTCGAGAGGACGAAGGGGGCCGGGAAAGAGGAGGCGGAAAAATGAGCGTGACCGTCCATCCCTCCGCGGTCGTCGAGCGGGGGGCCGAACTGGGGGACGGCGTCCGGGTCGGCCCGTGGTGCCACATCGCCTCCCGTGTCTCGATCGGGGAGTGCACGGTTCTCGAGGCGTTCGTGAGCGTGCACGGCGGCGTGACGATCGGCAGGAACTGCCGCATCCACGAGTACACGGCGGTGGGCGGCGACCCTCAGGACCACGGATACAGGGGCGAGGAGTCCTGGGTGCGCATCGGGGACGACAACGTCATCCGCGAGAACGTGACGATCAACAGGGCGACGGGGGAGGGGTGCGAGACCGTCGTCGGGAACGGCTGTTTCATCATGGACGGCGTGCACCTGGCCCACAACGTCCGGCTGGGCGACCATGTGACGCTGGCCAACAAGGTCGGGCTCTCCGGGTTCGTCACGGTGGGGGACCACACCGTCTTCGGCGGCATGTCGGGCGTCCATCAGTTCGTCCGTGTCGGGAGCCACTGCATGATCGGCGGGCTCTACCGAGTGACGAAGGACGTGCCCCCCTACACGTTGGCCTCGGGCGAGCCCCTGAGGCTGGCGGGGCTCAACGTCGTCGGGCTGAGGCGGGCCGGTTTTTCCTCCGAGGTGCGCCGGGCCCTCCGTGCCCTCTACCGGAAGCTTTACCGTCGGGACCGCCTCTTCTCCGAGTCCCTGAGGGAGGCGTTGGCGGATCGGGATGCCTGCATCCCCGAGGTTCGGGCGGTCCTCGATTTTTACGAGGGAAGCCGCCGTGGGGTCACTTTCTGGGGCCGGACCGCGGACGAGTCGGATGGGGACCGGTCCCCCGAGGGAGTTCGTCACTAGGGAAGTCCACGGAATCAGGGAAGTTCACCGAATAAAAAAATTTGTCAACGAGGGAGGTCGTTTCCATGGGCGCCGTATCGGAAGCCGTATCCGGACCGCTGCGTAAGACGGTCAATATCCCCGGGCTGATCAGCGATTACTACACCCTTGCCCCGGACCCCGACGACAAGGCTCAGCTCGTCGCCTTCGGGACGTCCGGGCATCGTGGGTCCTCGTCCCGGAAGAGCTTCAACGAGGCGCACATCCTGGCCGTGGCGCAGGCCGTCGCGGAGCACCGCGCGGAGGCGGGGGTGAGCGGGCCCCTCTACATCGGCGCGGATACGCATGCCCTCTCGGAGCCCGCGCTGCGGACCTGCGTGGAGGTGCTGGCGGCAAACGACGTTACGGTCGTCCTGCAGACCGGTCTCGCTCCGACCCCGACCCCCGTCGTCTCCCGTGCGATACTCGTCCACAACCGCGGGCGCGCTTCCGGAGGCGAGGCCGACGGCCTGGTGATCACCCCGTCGCACAACCCTCCCGAGGACGGCGGCATCAAGTACGATCCGCCGAGCGGCGGCCCCGCCTCGCCCGAGATCACGTCGAAGATCCAGCGGCGCGCCAACGAGTTGATCCGCTCCGGCGTCGAGGGGATCCGGCGCGTTCCCTTCGAGCGGGCCCTGAAGTGTGACACCACGAAGTTCCATGACTACGTGATGCCCTACGTCCTGGCCCTGGCGGACGTCCTCGACATGAGGGCGATCGCGGGCGCGGACCTGCACATCGGCGTCGATCCTCTGGGGGGATCGGGGATAGGCTATTGGGGGCCCATCGCCGAGGTCTACGGCCTGAAGCGTCTGGAGGTCGTCAACCCCAGAATCGACCCGACGTTCTCCTTCATGCCCCCGGACCACGACGGAAAGATCCGCATGGACTGCTCGTCCCCCTGGGCGATGGCGAACCTGGTGGAGATGAAGGACCGGTTCGACGTGGCGTTCGGCAACGACACCGACTACGACCGCCACGGCATCGTGACCCCGGAAGGGCTGATGAACCCCAACGCCTACCTGGCCGTCGCCGTGCAGCACCTCTTCTCCACCCGCGGGGGGTGGCGGGCGGACGCCGCCGTGGGCAAGACGGTGGTCTCGAGCTCCGTCATCGACCGCGTCGCGGAGGGCCTGGGGCGCAGGCTCTGCGAGGTGCCGGTCGGGTTCAAGTGGTTCGTGGATGGGCTGCTGGACGGCTCCATGGGCTTCGGCGGCGAGGAGAGCGCCGGGGCGTCGTTCCTGTGCCGCGACGGCTCGGTCTGGACGACCGACAAGGACGGGATCATCATGGACCTGTTGGCGGCGGAGATCCTGGCCGTGACGGGCAAGGACCCCGCGCGCCATTATGCGGAGATCTCCGCGCGATACGGCGCGTCCTGCTATGCGCGCATCGACGCGCCTGCGACGCCGGCCCAGAAGGCCGCGCTCTCGAAGCTGTCCCCCGATAAGGTCGAGGCCGACACGCTGGCGGGCGACCCGATCGTCTCGCGGCTGACCGCAGCCCCGGGCAACGGGGCCCCGATCGGGGGGCTCAAGGTCGTGACGAGGAACGGCTGGTTTGCCGCGCGTCCCTCGGGGACGGAGGACCTCTACAAGATCTACGCCGAGAGCTTCCAGGGCGAGGCGCACCTGAGCCGGATCCAGGAGGAGGCGAAGCGGATCGTCTCCGAGGCGATCCGCGGGGCGGAGTGAGGGCGGGATGAGGATCGACAAATTTTTGAAGATGGCCCGTCTGGTCAAGCGCCGCAGCGCGGCTCAGGAGATGATCGAGCTGGGCGCCGTGCGTCTGGACGGGCGGGCCTGCAAGTCCTCCGCCGAGGTCCGGGAGGGGGCCGTGCTGGAGGTGGCCTACATGAACCGGGTGCTGAAGGTCCGGGTCCTCTGTGCCGACGAGGCGCTGCTGAAGCGCCCGGGGACGGTCGCCTGGGAGACGATCGGGGAGCGCGCCGTGGCCCCGGACCGGAACCCCTGGGAGGACGGTTAGCGCCGCCCGGGGGTTGCTCTGTTTTGTTCTATAATGTACCTGAGACGACGGGCCTGAAGCTGCGCCGGAAATGGGGAAGGGGCGGCGTTTCGGGCATCGGGGATTTTTCAGGATAAAGGAAGGGAGTCTGGGCGCATGGCTACGATAGTCGGGATTCATGGCAGGGAGATATTGGACTCCAGGGGCAACCCCACGGTGGAGGTCGACGTCTTTCTCGAGGACGGCAGCTTCGGCAGGGCCGCCGTCCCCTCGGGGGCCTCGACGGGGGTGCACGAGGCCCTCGAGCTTCGGGACAAGGAGAAGCGCTACTGCGGTAAGGGGGTCCTGAAGGCCGTCGAGAACGTAAACGACAAGATGGCCTCGGAGCTCATCGGCATGGACGCCGACGACCAGGGCGGCCTGGACCGGGCCATGCTGGAGCTGGACGGGACGCCGGGCAAGTCGAACCTCGGGGCCAACGCCGTTCTGGGGGTCTCCATGGCCAATGCCCGGGCCGCGGCCCAGAGCCACGGGCTCCCCCTTTGGGCCTATCTGGGCGGGGTCGGCGCCTATATCCTTCCCACCCCCATGATGAACGTTATCAACGGCGGGGCCCACGCGGACAACAACGTCGACATCCAGGAGTTCATGATCGTCCCCCACAGCGCGCCGTCCTTCTCCGAGGCGCTGCGCATGGGGGCGGAGACCTATCATGCCCTCAAGGACTGCGTCAAGTCGCGCGGCTACTCGACGGGGGTCGGGGACGAGGGCGGCTTCGCCCCGAACCTCAGGAGCAACCGTGAGGCCCTGGACCTGCTGATGGAGGCTGTGTCCAAGGCGGGGTACCAGCCGGGGAAGGACATCGGCTTCGCGCTGGACGTGGCCTCGTCCGAGTTCTTCAAGGACGGTAAGTACGTCTTCGAGGGCGAGGGCAGGACCTTCTCCGCGGAGGAGCTCATCGGATATTACGAGGGCCTGGTCCGGGAGTACCCCGTCCTCTCCATCGAGGACGGCATGGCCGAGGACGACTGGGAGGGCTGGTCGGCGCTGACCCGGTCGCTGGGCGGCAAGGTTCAGCTGGTCGGCGACGACCTGTTCGTCACGAACCCGGAGATCCTCGGGCGGGGGATCGAGAGGGGGATCGCCAACGCCGTCCTGGTGAAGCTGAACCAGATCGGGACCGTGTCCGAGACCCTGGAGGTCATCCGCATGGCGTCGTCGTCGGGCTACGCGTCGGTGATCTCGCACCGCTCGGGCGAGACGGCCGACACCTTCATCGCCGACCTGGCCGTGGCCTCGAAGGCCGGCCAGATCAAGACGGGCAGCATCGCCCGCACCGACCGCGTGGCCAAGTACAATCAGCTGCTGAGGATCGAGGAGGAGCTGGGGGAGAACGCCCGTTACGCGGGGCTGAGCCACTTCTCCAGAAAATAGCCGAAAGGGCGTTGCGGGAGGCGTCGCGTCCGGCCCGTTGGACATGAGGGAGCGCGTGTGCGGCCGCACCGCCGCCCGATGATGTTTCTTAATTTTATATTTTGGAGGGTGATTTTATGAAAAAAATCGTCAGCACCGACAAGGCCCCGGCGGCCATCGGCCCCTACAGCCAGGCGGTCCAGGCCGGGCAGTTCCTCTTCGCCTCGGGACAGATTCCCCTGGACCCGAAGACCGGAAAGATGGTCTCGGGCTCCGTGCAGGATCAGGCCGTGTGCGTCCTGGAGAACGTGAAGGGGGTCCTGGAGGGCGCGGGCTATTCCCTGCAGGACGTGGTGAAGACCACGGTCTTCGCGACGGATATGGCGAACTTTGCCGCGGTGAATGAGGTCTACTCGAGGTATTTCGGCGAGAATCCCCCGGCCCGCTCCTTCGTCGCCGTCAAGGCACTGCCGAAGGACGCGCAGGTCGAGATCGAGTTCGTGGCCTGGAAGGCGTAGATCGTTCCCATCCCGCAGCCGCCCCCGTGCGTATCCGGGCGGCCTGCGGCAGGGCGTCTGATATAATCAAAAGTCGCGTTTCTCTTTTGCGAGTCGTGCCTCTCGTCGGGTGCTCGTATTTCCGCCGAGGGGCAGTTTTGTGACTGGAGCGGTTTTGTCTTTCAGTTCAAGTCTTTAAGGAGGAGATCTCATTGGCGGATCAGGCTACGACGACGACGGCGGTTTCTCCCTGCGGTGCCACCGGCGGAGGAACGGCGGGCGGCGAGGGCGGCGCAGCGGGAGGGGCTCAGAGCATGATGGGGATGCTCTTTCCCCTGGCGGTATTCGTCCTCATCTTTTACTTCTTCATCATTCGTCCCCAGCGCAAGCGCCAGAAGCAGCACGAGGGGCTGATCTCGAGCATCGGGCGCGGGGACCAGATCGTGACGATCGGCGGGTTCTTCGGCACGGTGCGGGAGGTCCGCGACGATACGTTCCTGATTGAGCTGGCGGAGGGCGTGCGGGTGCGCATCCTCAAATCCGCCGTCCAGACCAAGAAGGTCGTCACTCCGTCGACGCCTGCCTCGGAGGAAAAGAAGGACTAGGGAAGCGCCGACGGGAACGAGACTGCCTATTTTATCGGGAGTGACTATGCAAAGCATCTTTAGGCAAAAGAGGTAAAAATTCGGGCAGCGGGGCCGCTGCGGTGCTGCGGCCTCGTGCCCGTTCTGCGGCATCGCCTCTGGTGCGGGCGATGCGACAATCTGGATTCAGGGGGATAAGCATGATTCGTAGAGATCGTCTGCGGCTTTGGGTCGTGGTGATCGTTGTCTTGGCCGCGCTGGCCTACGCGTGGCCCGTGGTGGGGAGGCTCAATATGGGGCTCGACCTGAAGGGCGGAGCCCATATCGTCCTTCAGGCCAAGGATACCCCGGAGGCCCCCGTGGAGAAGGACAGCATCGACCGCCTGCTGGCCGTGCTGCGCAACCGGGTGGACCAGTACGGCGTTGCGGAACCGATCATTCAGAAGAGCGGCCAGGACAGGATCATCATCGACCTGCCGGGCATTCAGGACCCGAACGCCGCTCTGGAGCTGATCGGAAAGACCGCGCAGCTGGACTTTCGTGAGGTGCTGGACGTCAGCGCCCCGCCTCCGCCCTCGCCCGAGAGGAAGAATTACGACAGCGACGAGCAGTTTGCCCGTGCCCAGGAGCGCTGGAGGTCGGCCGCGGCGCTCGGGAACAATGCCAGCGCGGACTTCTCGGCCCGGGCCGCCGGAATGGAGGGGGCGATCGTCGCCCCCAGCGAGGACGAGCGCGAGGGGACGGAGGGAGGACGCTACTACCTGCTGGGCAAGGTGCTGCTTTCCGGCAAGGAGCTCAAGGATGCCGCGGTGAACCCCGACAGCCTGGGCCGCATGGGGGTCTCCCTTTCCTTCAACTCCGAGGGGGCCAGGCTCTTCGAGGAGGCCACGGGCCGCCTGGTGGGGAAACAGATCGCCATCGTGCTGGACGGCGTGGTGATTTCCGCGCCCGTCGTTCAAGACCGCATCTCGGGCGGCAACGCGCAGATCACGGGGCGCTTCTCTCCGGACGAGGCCTCGCGTTTGGCCATCATGCTCAAGGCCGGCGCGCTGCCCGTGGCGGTCGAGATCGCCGAGAACCGTTCGGTCGGCCCCAGCCTCGGCGCGGACTCCGTCCGTCAGGGGCTCCAGGCCGGCCTCTTCGGGGCGGGCATGGTGCTCGTCTTCATGCTGATCTACTATCAGTTCCGGGGGCTGGCCGCGGACGTCGCCCTGGTCGTGACGATGCTCCTGGTCTTCGCGGGGCTTATCGCCTTCAACGCGACGCTCACCCTGCCCGGCATCGCGGGCATCATCCTGACGATCGGCATGGCCGTGGACGGCAACGTGCTGATCTACGAGCGCATCCGCGAGGAGCTGCGCGCCGGAAAGACCTCCCTCGCGGCGCTGGACTCGGGCTTCCGCAAGGCGCTCGTGACGATCCTCGACTCGAACATCACGACGCTGATCGCGGCCGTCGTCCTCTTCTATTTCGGCTCCGGATCGGTGCGCGGCTTCGGCGTCACGCTCTCCATCGGCCTCGTGGCCAGCGTGTTCTCCAACGTCGTCGTGACCCGTGCGCTCCTTCAGATATTCATGAGCCGGAAACAGAACGCCCTGAGGCGCAGCTAGGAGGTGGACGCGATGAATTTCAATTTGATGAGGTACCGCAGGCCGGCGCTTCTTCTGAGCCTCGTCCTGGTCGTCCTCAGCCTGGGGCTCCTGCTTTTCAGGGGCCTGAACCTGGGCATCGACTTCACGGGCGGCAACGTCATTCAGGTGGAGTTCGGGAACCGGCCCGACGTGGCGGAGGTCCGCGAGGTCGTCTCCGCCGTCGTGGCCAAGGGGGCGATGATCCAGAACTTCGGCGAGGCGGGCATCATCATCCGCACCAACGAGGATACGGAGGGGAGCCGCGAGCAGGTTGTCAAGGTCCTGCAGGAGAAGTACGCGGACATGAAGGTCATCGGCTTCGAGAAGGTCGGCCCCGTCGTGGGGCGGGAGCTGCGCAACCAGGCGGTCGTGGGCATCTCCATCGCCCTCGTCGCCATCCTGATCTACATCACCGTGCGCTTCCAGTTCCGCTTCGCGGTGGTGAGCGTCGTCCCGCTGGTGCACGACGTGGTGATCGCCCTGGGCTTCTTCAGCCTGACCCAGATGGAGATCGCCTCCTCGTTCATCGCGGCGCTCCTGACGATCGTGGGCTACTCGCTGAACAACACGATCATCATCCTGGACCGCATACGCGAGAACTGGCGGGACCTCCCGAAGGTCGGCATCGTGGAGCTGGTCAACCGGTCCGTGAACCAGACGCTCTCCCGGACCATCAACACGACGCTGACGACGCTCTTCCCCGTCGCGGCCCTGTGCGTCTGGGGAGGGCCCGTGCTGGCCGCCTTCAGCTACGCCATGCTCGTGGGCATCGTCGCGGGAACCTACAGCTCCATCTTCGTCGCCACGGGGTCTTTGATCGAGTGGTGGCTCCGGAAGCCGGAATAGCCGAGAAAAACGCTGTCTTGATCGGCGCTTCCTTGATTTGGGGCGGCCCTTGTGGGCCGTCCTTTTTTTTTTGCGGACAGGCGGCCGCTCTTCTGGTAAACTTTCGGCATGAAAAAGTTCCGAACGGAAAAACTCCCAAGGTGAAGGGGCTGGCAGATTGTCGTACAACATGGATCGTATTCTGGATTACGCGGTGAGCCTGACTCTGGAGCTGCTGGCGATACCGTCCGTCGCGGGGGACTGCGTCGAGGCGATTCAGCGGGTGTCGCACGAGTTCGAGGCCCTGGGCCTTCCCTTCGAGGAGACGAACAAGGGGGCGCTCATCGCCGTCTGGAGGGGTTCGGACGACGAGCGTCATCGGGTGGTCTCCGCCCACGTGGACACCCTGGGCGCCACGGTGCGCCGGATCAGGCGGAACGGCAGGCTGAGGCTCTTTCCTCTGGGGGGCTTCGACTGGCGCAGCTTCGCGGGGGAGAACTGCTTCGTCCGCACCCTGGAGGGGCGGGAGTACCGGGGGACCGTGCTCCCGGACCATGCGGCGCGCCATGCCTTTGCCGAGGCCGTACGCAACGAGGCACACGACCTGGACAACGTGGAGCTCCGCCTGGATATCCGGACGGACTCCAGGGAGGCGACGGAGGCGTTGGGGATCCACTGCGGGGATCTGGTCTTTTTCGACCCCAGGAGCGAGCTGACCGAGACGGGATATCTGAAGTCCCGATTCCTGGACGACAAGGTCGGGGTCGCCATCCTGCTGGGGGCCGTCAAGGCGATGCGGGAGCAGGGACTTTCCCCCGCTCACACGACGCACTTCTACATCAGCAACTACGAGGAGATCGGGCACGGCACTCCCGTGATGCCCCCGAAGACCGTCGAGGCCGCGGCCGTGGACGTCGGGGTGGTGGCGGAGGGGTGCGCGTCGAGCGAGCACGCCGTGACGATCCTGTCTCGCGACGGCGTTCTGCCCTACGACCGTGAGGCGGTGCTCCAGCTGAAGCGCCTGGCGGACGACGAGGGGATCCCCTACCGGATCGACGCCTACATCAACTATGCCTCGGATGCCTCGGTCGCGGTGAGGAGCGGCAGGGACGTGCGGGCGGTCTGTTTCGGCCCCGGGACGGAGGCGACGCACCATTACGAGCGGACGCACCGCGACGCGGTCGACGCGTCGATCCGCCTGCTGGCCGCCTACCTCCAGTCGGAGATCGCTTAGCCGCGGGCTGCGGGAAAAATGCGGTGTTCCGCGGTCCCGGACGGCCTCGCGGAGAAGCGGGCTTCGACCCTGTCAATAGCCAAAGAAAAAGTTACCCTCGTGTCGCTCTGCTCTAAACCGGAGTGACCATTTCCCCTGAAAGAGCGCCTCCAGGGGTGAGCCGGGGCGGACTTGCGAGTTTTCGCAGGTTCGCCCTCATTTTTTTCGTTCCTCATTTTCCGAAAGAGCATACCGCACTGAGCGATCGTCTTTGCGGACGGCACGACCTAGCGGTGGAGGGACATTGCCCTGAAACAGGTTTCGGCACAGCGGAAAACGGGAAACCAGAAAAATTGCGCTTCAGGACTTATTGATAAACGTTGCATTATAGGGATGGATTTGTCTGGGAGTTTTTCGAGACACATTTTCTGTTTTGTTTTTTGCGGAAATGGCAGCCTCCATAGCCTCGATGAGACTCTGGGCTGTGGAGACGGCGCGAAAGCGGCCCTGGGGTCGTGAGGTCTTTTATTTCACAGGAGGTGTATCGATGATGCGGCGAGCTCGTTATGTTTTGGCCGTGTGTCTGTTGTTGGCGTTCTGGCATTTCCCCTTCGACCGCCGTGCCGGGGGCGGGGAGGCGACGAGCGGGACGGGCTGGAACGACGGAGAGATGCCGCCGGTCTTCAACCCCTACGTGGAGGACGAGGCGGAGGAGACGGACGAGACGCGGGTCGTCCTGTTCGAGGGAGTGTCCCGGGACATTCCTGCCTACGTCCTCGACGGCCTCCGTCGGCAGGGTGGTTCCTTGGACGTCGCCGTCCGGGATTACTTCGAGGACAGACGTTTCGACACGCTTTTCACCCCCACGGGGCTTCTCTCCCTTTATTACGGGAAAGAAGCAGGAGATAAGACGGCGAACCCCGACCGGGAGGCGAAGGCCTGGGTATGCGCTCATTTGCCCGACTTCTTCGACCATTTCTCCCGCGCGCGTCAGCTCGACGCACTGCGCCTGGAGTACCTGCGCCGCATGGAGGAGTGCCGCCTCATGGTGGAGCTTGGGGTGGAGATGGAACAAGGAGAGGAAAGCCCGGAGCGGGATCCCCTGTATCGGCTGGGTGAGGCGGATGCGAAGGGGTACTACGACGGGAAGGGGAAGGCTTTACAGGAACTGAGGGAGATGAGGCGCATTTGGCCCATTCGAGCATACTACTTGAGCTGGTATTCCCTTGATTCTACTTTGACATTGACGGAACACGATAAACGGATGGCGAACAGCTCCAAGGAGATTATCCGACTCGTCGCGGACTACTGGGAGATCCCCGAAGGGGCTTCGGGGGATGTTTGGCCGCAGTACGTTTGGGAGAAGGAGCGGAAGATGCGGTCCATGGAGGGGGAGGTCTTGAGCAGCCCGACGCACCTGCTGTTTCTCGTCGAGACCGGGACGCTCCTTCGGTCCTTCGCACCGGAGGAGGCGTATCGGTGCATGAGCCTGGCCTGGGTGCGTCAGTGCCAGGCGCACCGGGAGCTTTCGGCCCGCATCGTGGAGATTCTGCGCCGTTCCGGCCTTCGTGAAGACTACGCACGGTCCGTTCGGAGATGGAAGAAGGGCGCTTCTTCCCCTGCAAGCCGTCTCGGTGCTTTTGTCAAACCCAGAAAAGTCTTTGACGAGATATTTAGTACAATACTTAAGTTTCGATCTCGGGTCGATTTTTGAATGAATAACTGAAGAAGAAAGAAGAAGGGGGATGGAGTGATGAGGAAGATTCTGAGAAGTTTGCGGATCGTGGCTTTTGCCTGTGTTCTGCTCCTTCCTGCAGGAGGCGATAAGGCCTGGGGGGCCACCGTAACTGTTCTGCAGGCAAGGAATGTTGCGACAAGCTGGATTCTCAAGGACTCCAACCCCATGAAAAACGGCATGGGGCACAAGGTTAGGGATGTCCTTGTCTACAGCGGAGGCGCTCAGGGAGAGGGCCTGAGTCAGCTGACCTGTACGGCGA
>NZ_CAUUGJ010000068.1:0-13114 GCF_963544685.1 uncultured Fretibacterium sp.
CTACACTCGACTAGTCGTCGGCAGCGTCAGATGTGTATAAGAGACAGGACGTCCCCCGTCCCCGTCGAGCCCGCCGCCCCGAAGGAGCCCGCTCCGCCCGCTTCGGAACCGTCCGCCCTCCCGGAGGAATCGGGACCACCGGCGGGAGGAGAGGGGGCGGAGGCCCTGCCCCAGGCGGATTGGACGCCCCTGCCGCAGGAGGCCTGCGAGAAGCTGCTGGCCCTCGCGCACCACAGGGACTTCGTCCTTTTCTGCGCGCTTCTGGACGGGGAGTTCCTGGGGGCGGAGGGGCGATTGCTGCTGGAGCTTCCCCACCGATACGTCTACGAGGTGCTCTCTCTGAGCCGGCATCGTTCCGCCCTCGCGGAGGTGTTTTCCCGTTACGGCGGCGGGGTGTTCCTGCGCTGCGGGGCAGCCGTGGCCGCCTGTTTCCCCTCCGCTGGAGGGGCGGCGGGAGAGGGGGCTCCCGAGGAGCCCGAGAGCGCCGAGTCGGTCGTCCCGCCCCCCGAGGACCGGGAGCCCCCTCAGGATGGGGTGAGCGCCCTGCCCTTCGACGGGCTGGTGCGGGAGGTGTCCCGGTGGATGAACGGCGAGGTCGTCCTGGTGAGGCGGGGACTCGACGAATCGGACGGCGGGGCGGTGCCCGACGAGGACAGGGACGACGAGTGAGAATGATGACTGAGGGAACGATGGAAGGATGATGGGGGCATGACGCGGCCTTTCGTTCATTTGCACGTGCATACCGAGTACAGCCTTCTGGACGGGGCCATCCGCACCAGGGACCTCGCACGCAGGGTCTCGGAGTGGGGGGCCCCCGCCGTCGCCATGACGGATCACGGGGCCATGTACGGGGCGGTGGAGTTCTACGAGAACTGCCGGGCCAGCGGAGTGAAGCCCATCCTGGGCTGCGAGACCTACGTCGATCCCGACGGCCACCGTTCCCGGGAGAAGAAGGGGAAGAACAACCACCTGATCCTCCTCGCCGAGAACGACGAGGGCTACCGCAACCTCATCAAGCTGGTCTCGATCGCCAATACCGACGGGTTCTACTACAAGCCGAGGATCGACCACGACCTGCTGGCGCGTCATGCCAAGGGGCTGATCGCCTCGTCGGCCTGCCTGGCCGGGGAGATCCCTCAGCTCATTCTCGCCGGCAAGGAGCCGGAGGCGGCCGAACGGGCCCTTTTGTACCGCGACATCATGGGCGAGGGCAACTTCTTTCTGGAGATCATGTCGAACACGCTTCCCGAGCAGGCCATTGTCAACAAAGCCCTGGTGCGCATCTCCAGGGATACGGGCATTCCCCTCATCGCGACGAGCGACGCGCACTACCTGGGCGCGGAGGACTTCGAATGGCATAAGATCCTGCTGCGCGTCAACACCCGGGCCGACGACACCGACGATGCCTTCGGGTTCAGCGTCAACGACTTCTACCTGAGGTCGCCGGAGGAGATGGACGCCTTTTTCGGGGCGGAGCTGCCCCAGGCGCTGGACAACACGGTGGCGATCGCCGAGCGCTGCTGCGTCAGCCTCGACCTTAAGACGGGCTCGTATCAGCTGCCCAGCCTGGACCTGGCCGACGGAGTGACCCTGGAGTCCCACCTCGAGGACGAGGCGCGCGCAGGGCTGCGCAGCCGCCTGGGCACGGACGCCCCACCTCCGGAGTACGCGGAGCGCCTGGAGTATGAGCTGGGCGTCATCAACTCGATGGGCTTCGCGGCGTACTTCCTGATCGTTGCGGGCATCATTCGGGCGGCGAAGGACCGCTCCATCCCCATCGGACCGGGGCGCGGGTCGGCCGCGGGGTCTCTGGTCGCCTGGAGCCTCCGCATCACGGATCTGGACCCCCTGAAGTACAACCTGCTGTTCGAGCGCTTCCTGAACCCGGAGCGGATCAGCATGCCCGATATCGACACCGACGTCTCGGACAAGGGGCGGGACGAGCTGCTGAAGTACATCGTGGAGCGCTACGGCAGCGATCGGGTCTCCCAGATCATCACCTTCGGGCGCATGAAGAGCCGGCAGGCGGTCAAGGACGTCGGGCGGGCCACGGGCGTGGAGTACGCCCTGATGGACAGGGTGGCGAAGCTGATCCCCCTCGACGCCAAGAGCATCCGGGAGGCCGTCGAGCGGACCCCCGAGCTGCGCCAGGCGATGCAGGAGGATCCCCGGATCCGGGAGGTGCTGGACGTCGCCGCACATATCGAGGGGCTGGCCCGCCACGCCTCGCAGCATGCCGCGGGCGTCGTGATCACCCCGGTGCCCATGACGGACCTCGTGCCCATCCGCCGCATCAAGCCCTCGGCCTCGCCGTCGGGATCGGAGGGGGGGCTCGACATCAGCCAGACCGTCACGCAGTTCACGATGGAACCCATCGAGAAGCTGGGGCTGGTCAAGATGGACTTCCTGGGGCTCAGCACCCTCTCGATCATCGAGGAGGCCCTGGAGAACATCCGGCATAACGGCAAGCCCGTGCCGGACCTGAACCTCGTCCCCATGGACGACCCGGCGGCCTATCGCCTGCTGCAGGAGGCCGACACGATGGGGATCTTCCAGCTGGAATCCTCGGGGATGCGGGCGATGCTCCGCAAGCTGCGCATCGACTGCTTCGAGGACCTGATCGCGGCGCTCGCGATGTACCGCCCCGGCCCGCTGGAGAGCGGGATGGTGGATCAGTACATCGACTGCAAGCACGGGAGGGCTCTCCCGCATTACCCTCACCCCCTTCTGGAGGGGGTGCTCAAGGAGACCTACGGGGTCATCCTGTATCAGGAGCAGGTGATGCAGTGCGCCTCGGTCCTGGCGGGCTACACGCTCGGGGAGGCCGACCTCCTTCGCCGCGCCATGGGCAAGAAGAAGGTGGAGGTCATGCAGGAGCAGCGGGCCAAATTTCTGGAGGGGGCCGCCCGGAACGGGATCGAGGCGAAGACGGCCGAGGGGATATTCGACCTCATCGAGAAGTTCGCGGGCTACGGCTTCAACAAGTCTCACAGTGCGGCCTACGCCGTGATCGCGTATCATACGGCCTACCTGAAGGCGAACTACAAGGCGGAGTTCATGGCCGCCTACCTCTCCAGCCAGATGAAGGCCAAGAAGGACGTGCTGGCCCACTACGTGCGCGAGGTTCGCCGCAGCGGCCTGTCGGTGCTTCCCCCGGACATCAACTCCTCGATGGAGAGCTTCACGGCGGTGGGCGACCTGATCCGGTTCGGCCTGGGCGCGGTGACGCGGGTGGGGCATGGCGCGGTCGACACGATCGTCGCGGCTCGCAAAGAGGGTAAGTTCAAGTCCCTGTGGGATTTTGTCCGGCGCGTCGACCTGCACGTCCTCAACCGGGCGACGATAGAGAACCTGGTGAAGGCGGGGGCCTTCGACGAGATCCTGCCGAACCGGAGGCGCCTCGTCCAGGTCCTTCCCGAGTTCGTGCAGGGCGCTCAGAGGCTGGAGGGGGGCGGCGGGCAGCTCTCGCTCTTCGACTCCGCGGCGGACGACCCCGCCGACGAGGCGGGCCCCGACATCCCGGAGGCCGACGACTACGTCCTTCACGAAAAGCTGGAGTTCGAGAAGGAGGTCACGGGGCTCTACATCTCGGGGCATCCCTTCGACGGCTGCGAGGAGACCATCGGGAGGTTCACCAACTGTTCCATCGCGGACCTGCCCCACTGGCAGGGGCGGACGGCCCCCAGGGTGGGGGGGATCCTCCTCTCGGCGTCGGAGAAGACGACCAAGAAGGGGGCGGTCATGGGACAGCTGCTCCTGGAGGACTCGAACAGCAGCATCGAGATGGTCGCGTTCCCCAGGGTCTGGGAGGGCGTCAGGGCCCAGGTCCAGGTGGGGGTGCCCTTCGTGGTGGAGGGCAGGATGGGGGACAGGGAGCCCAAGAACTTCATCGTCGAGAGGCTGACGCCGCTCTCGGAGGCCGAGGACTCGGGCATCGTCCGCATCCGCCTGAAGGTGAACCTCGTTCCGCAGGCTCTGAACGTTCGCGACTTCGCTCGGGCCCTTCGGGACTGCCGGGGCGCATCCCCCGTCCTGCTGGAGTTTCAGGACGACCGGGACGCCTGCGTCGTCTACCTGAACGATTTCAGGGTCGACCCCTCCGTGCCGGGACGGCTGCAGAGCCGGCTTGCCGAGGTCGTTCCCCTGGAGGCCCTGGAGATCGTCTGCTGACCTTCCGGGCGGAAGGGGCGCGCGGAGACGCCCCGCCGCGGAAGTCCGTTCCGGTCGCCGATCTTTTGGTGCCCGTTTGTGTCTTGTAAGGGAAGCGCTATGTTAATCCCTGAAGCCCCCCTGTGGTACCCCAGCTTGCCTATTTTGAGGAGGGAACTTGCCGGGGCCGCCGCTATCAGGATAGCGGCGTGGGGGTATGGGGGCTTTGCCCCCATGTTAAATTTTCAAGAAAGCGCTGGAGATTTTTCCCTATAGATTTTAGTCAGCGCTTCTTAAGGTCTACAATAATCCTGAGGTGAGGGGAAGATGTTTGTAAAAATCGTCTGTACGATAGGCCCGTCCAGCGAGAACTACGGGACGCTCATGTCGATGGCCAGGGCGGGGATGAACGTTGCGCGCCTGAACTTCAGCCACGGCGATTACGAGGGGCACGAGAGGAAGCTGAACCTGGTCCGGCGCGTGGAGCGGGATGCGGGGGCCCCCATCGCCGCCCTCCTGGACACGAAGGGCCCCGAGATCCGCACGGGGCAGATGGAGAACGGGGAGGTCACGCTGATCGGCGGGAACTCCATCGTCCTCACGGGGGGCGGGGAAACCTTCGTCGGGACCGCCGAGCGCATCCACATCAATTATCCCCTTCTGGCGAGGGAGGTTTTCCCCGGGCAGAACATCTACATCGACGACGGCACCCTGCATCTGGAGGTCGAGGGGGTGGAGGGCGAGGACGTCCGCTGCCGCATCGTCGTCGGGGGGCCCCTGAGGAACACGAAGGGGGTCAACATCCCCGGAGCGGCCCTGTCGCTTCCGGCGCTCTCCGAGAAGGACAAGGAGGACATCGCCTGGGGCATCCAGCACGGGATGGAGTACCTGGCCGTCTCCTTCATCAAGACCCGGTCCGACGTCCTCGAGGTCCGCAAGCTGATCAAGAGCTGCGGGGGGACGATGAAGATCATCGCCAAGGTCGAGACCCACCAGGCCGTCCAGAATCTGGCGGAGATCGTCGACGTCGTGGACGGCATGATGATCGCGCGCGGCGATCTGGGGGTCGAGATCCCGACGGAGGACGTTCCTCTGGTGCAGAAGCATATCATCGAGATGTGCCGCTCCCGGGGCAAGGTCGTGATCGTGGCGACGCAGATGCTGGACTCGATGATCCGCAATCCCCGTCCCACCCGCGCCGAGGCCAGCGACGTCGCCAATGCCGTCCTGGACGGTACGGATGCCGTCATGCTCTCCGGGGAGACGGCCTCGGGGGCCTATCCGGTCGAGGCGGTGACCACGATGCGGCGCATCGTCGACCGGGCCGAGGAGGAGCTGGGGATCTGGTGCCTTCCCTGCCGTGAACGCGGTTCGGTCGTCGGGGTCCCGGATGCGGTGAGCGACGCGGCGGTGCTGATCGCCAAGCAGGTGGAGGCCTCGGCCATCATCTCCCTGACCAAGAGCGGCTCCACGGCCAGGATGATCAGCAAGCATCGCCCCTCCTGTCCGATCCTCGGCGTGACCCCCTCTCAGCAGACGTGGCGGGAGCTCGCGTTGTGGTGGGGGGTCCGTCCCGTGCGGCTGAGCGAGCTTTCGGACGTGAACGTGGCCGCCCGGGAGGCGATCAACGCCTGTGTCGCCGGGGGTTGCATCCCGGAGGGCGAGCTGGCCGTCATCACGGCGGGCATCCCCCTGGGGCAGCCGGGCTCCACGAACATGGTCGAGGTCCTCACCACGGGGAAGATTTTGCTGACGGGGACGCCCCTGGTGCGCAGAAACGCCACGGGGAGGGTCTGCCTTGCCCGCACACCCCGGGAGGCCGCGGAGAAGGCGGCGGAGGGGTGCATCCTTGTCGTCCGACAGATCGAGGAGGAGCATCGTGCCGTCATGGAGAAGGCGGGGGCGGTGCTCGTGGAGAGCGGGGCGCTCCTGGCGGAGGGCAATTCCCTGGCCCTGGATTATAATCTACCCTGCGTCATCGGGGTGGCGGACCTCTTCGCGACCCTGGAGGACGGCGATGTCGTGACCGTGGACGGGATGCGGGGGCTGATCTACGGCGGAGCCGTCAAACTTGTCGTTTAGGCGGAGGGGCGGCCGACATGCCCCCGAGGCTGATGAAGCCGCCGGCCGTCCGGCTCTTCCATATCAAGGATGGGTTCGTTATCGAGGGTCATGGGAAAAACGGGCGGACCGGGCCCGATACCGAGGACGAAATGAGCGTGTACGATGTGGGATAACATAAGGACCTTTTTCGATATCTTCATCGTTTCCCTGATCCTTTACCGCATTCTGGTCCTGATGGCGGGGACGAGGGCGATTCAGCTGCTGAAGGGGGTGCTGGTGCTCCTCCTCTTCTCGCTGCTGGCCTCGGCCCTCCAGCTTCGGCTTCTCTCCTGGCTGTTGGGAAGGGGCCTCTGGGCTCTGAGTTTTGCCGTCCCCATCGTGTTTCAACCGGAGCTGCGGAAGATGCTGGAGGAGATGGGGCGCGGGCACCTGTGGCGGCACAGGATTCCCCTGGACGAGGCGGAGAACCTCAGCCGACAGGTCGCGGGCGCGCTCAACTACATGAAGGCACACCGGATCGGGGCGCTCGTGGTGCTGCAGCAGGAGACCGGTTTGGGGGACTACTGGCGAACGGCCGTCCACCTGAGCGCCGAGATATCGCAGGAGCTCATCATCTCGATATTCTGGAAGGACAACCCGCTGCACGACGGAGCCCTCATCCTGGACAGGGAGAGGATGACCGCGGCGGGCTGCTATCTTCCCCTGGCCGATGCGCCGGAGATCTCCCGATGGTACGGAACCCGCCATCGGGCCGCCTTGGGCCTCTCCGAGGTCTCCGACGCGCTGATCCTGATCGTGTCCGAGGAGCGGGGGGAGGTCTCCCTCGCCTACAAGGGACATCTCTCGAAGAACCTCAAGGACGCCCAGATGGAAAAGCTGCTGTTTCATTATTTCTCCGGGCGGGAGACCGTGCGCCGGACCTGGCGCGTCAGGCTTCATCGCCTGATGCAGTTGTTCTGGGAGTCGCCGGCCCAGACATGAGCAACGTGGGGAAGATCGGTTGGGGAAATATCCGGCCCCGTCCCGGAGCCTTTGCCCGCGTCCTGGAAGAAGGGTGCCTGAGCCATGATCTCATCGAAGAACATTGACGAAATCCTCACCTCTCCGTGGTGTCTGTGGGCCATCTCCGTGGCGGCGGCCCTGCTGATGTGGTTTTACGTCACGGAATCGGACGGCGGGGGGTACGTGACGCGGCAGTTCTCGTGCCCGATCGAGTACCGCTCGCTCGACCCTCAGGCGACGCTCCGCAACAAGGTGTCCGAGGTCAATATCGAGGTCCGGGGCCTGGAGGAGGTCATGGCCCGCTTGGACTACGACTCCATCTCCTGCGTCGTGGACCTCAGGGACCTGTCGCCGGGAAAGAAGTATACGCAGGAGGTCAAGGTCAATCTCCCCCCCCGCGTATCCTTGGTCTCCTCCACCCCCTCGCAGGTCGTCGTGGACCTGCTGCGTCAGGTCGTGCGCCTCATGACCGTCGAGGTCGCCCTGCCTCAGGACATCCCGGACGGCCAGTATCTGGAGGGCGTCGAGATCGTCCCGAAGGAGGTGGCCGTCCGCGGCGGCGAGAAGGACATCTCCAAGATAGGCGCGGTCCAGGTTCAGCCGACCGTCCAGGAACTTCAGTCCGGCAAGGAGCTGTTTTTGCCCGTCAAACTCTCCCAGTCGGAGCCCTTCGAGGACGAGGTGAACCTGGAGCCCACGCAGGTCAGGATGAAGGGGGCGCTGGTCCGGGGGCTTCCCAAGAAAAAGGTCCCCGTCAACGTCCGGCTGACCGGCAAGCCGTCCTCGGACTTCGAGGTCAAGGCCGTCGTGACGGAGCCCTCGGAGGTTCAGGTCGAGGGGACCGCCGCGCGGCTGGCCCGGATCTCGGCGGTGGACACCGAGACGGTGGACATATCTTGGATCTCGGCCGATCAGCACCTGGTCGTCCCCCTGAAGGCCCCCGACGTGAGGGGGGTCTCGGTCGTCGACCTGAAATCGGTGCGCCTGTCGGTGCAGCTGGAGCCGGTCAGGGCCACCACGCAGTTCCCCAACGTCCCCGTGACCCTCAGGCAGGGGGAGGCGGCGGCGGGCTGGGCGATCACGCCCCCGTCCGTCGTCGTGACGGTCGAAGGTACGCCCTCCAGGATGGCGGATATTCATCCCGGCGACGTGGGGCTTCAGGCTTACGTCGACGTATCCAGCATCTTTGTGGACTCCGCGGCTCTGCCCGTCAGGACGGAGCTCGCCTCGAAGGATTTGAAGGTCGTAAAAATCGAACCTCCCACCGTGACCGTAACGGCGGTGGAGGGTTCGGCGGGACGGTGAGCTGATGAAAAACAAGAGGGTTCTGTTTGGGACGGATGGGGTTCGGGACGTTGCGAACCGCGGAGGAATGACGCCGGAGATGGCCTTGCGCCTGGGGAGGGTGTTCATCCTGTTCCTCGCGGAGCGGGGCGTGCCGCGCCCGCGCATCGTCCTGGGACGGGACACGCGGCGCTCCGGCATGATGCTGGAGGGGGCGCTCTCGGCGGGGATGACCTCCGCCGGGGCCGAGGTCCTCTCCGCGGGGATCATCCCGACCCCGGGGGTCAGCTACGCCGTGCAGCATCTGGCGGCGGACGGGGGCGCGGTGATCAGCGCCTCGCACAACCCGGCCGAGTACAACGGCATCAAGTTTCTGGACCGTAACGGGTGCAAGCTTTCCGACGGGTCGGAGCTGGCCATCGAGGAATATCTCGGGGACAACCTCACGGACGACTGGCGGCCGACCGGGGCCTCGATCGGCGAGATCCGCCAGATGCCGCACCTGGTGCACAGCTACGTGGAGCACTTGGCGTCCCTGTTGCCGCACGCGGAAGCCATCCCCATGAAGATCGCCTTCGACTGCGCGCACGGCGCTGCGGGAGCGGTGATGCCCGCGCTGCTCGAGCGGATCGGGAGCAGGTGGCCCCTCATCGGGGCCGATCCCGATGGGCTCAACATCAACGAGGGCGTCGGGGTCATCCATATGCGCCACTTGGGCAATTACGTCACGGAATACGCCTGCGACATGGGGTTTGCCTTCGACGGCGACGCGGACAGGGCCCTGATGACGGACTCCGGGGGGCGCCTGATCGACGGAGATATCGCCATCTGGGTGCTGGCCCGCTGGCTCTCCAAAAAGGAGATGCTGGGAAGCGGCGTCGTCGTCACGGTGATGAGCAACATGGCCCTCGAGGAGCATCTGGGGCGGGAGGGGATCAAGGTCTTTCGCTGTCCCGTCGGGGACCGCTATGTGCTGGAGGCCATGAGACGCAGCCGGGCCCGACTGGGGGGGGAGCAGTCCGGCCATATCATCGCGGATGCCTTTACGCGGACGGGGGACGGGCTCTGTACCGCGCTCCTCCTGTTGAACGCCCTGAAGGACCTGGGCGAGGATGTGGACACCCTGGTCGACCGCTTTGGCCGTTATCCCCAGAAACTGTCCAACCTGACCCTGGCCCCCGGATGCAGGCTGGATATGGAGCGCGTGGGGGAGATCGCCGAGGAGGTCCAGCAGGGGATGTGCGGCCGGGGGCGTGTGCTCGTGAGGCCGTCGGGGACGGAGCCGCTCCTGAGGATACTGGTCGAGGCCAGGGATGAGCCCCTCGTCGACGAGGTCTCCGAACGGCTCATCGCGCGCCTGAAGGCGTATTGCTGAGGAACGGGGCCCGGGAGGAACGGCCCGGCCTCGGCCGAGCACGAATTTTTAACACGAAAGAGAGAAGCGGTCTGCATGGGAACTCAGGAGATGCGTGAAGTGTGCGGGAGGGAGAAGGCGAAGGTGACGAAGTGTCTTTTCCCCGTCGCGGGGTTGGGGACCCGTTTCCTTCCCGTGACCAAGGAAATAGCCAAGGAGATGCTGCCGTTGGTGAATCGGCCCATCATTTCCTATGGCGTCGAGGAGGCCCTGGCCTCGGGTTGTTCCGACATCATCATGATCACGGGACGGGCCAAGCGGTCGATCGAGGACTACTTCGACCGTTCCTTCGAGCTGGAGCAGCTGCTCAAGGCCCGGGGCAAGGACGAGCTCCACGACATGGTGGTGGGGATCTCGAACCTCGCCGAGATCCTCTATGTCCGGCAAAGGGAGCCTCTCGGGCTGGGGCATGCCGTGCTGTGCGGGGAGCCCTTCTGCCGCGGGGAGTACTTCGGCGTCGTGCTGCCGGACGACGTCTTCGTCGGGGACGTCCCGGTCATGTCTCAGCTGATCGACGTCCACGACAGGCTGGGGGGGACGGTGGTCGCGCTAGAGCGCGTGCCCCGCGGGGACGTGTCCCGCTACGGCATCGTCAGGTCGGAGGTGGTCGAGGGGGGGATCCACCGCATCCTCGACATGGTGGAGAAGCCCTCCGTGGACGAGGCGCCCGGCGAGTACGCCATCATGGGACGCTACGTCCTCTCGCCGTCCGTGTTCCCCCTGCTGGCGGAGAGACGCCTGGGGGCGGGCGGCGAGATCCAGCTGACCGACGCGCTGCGTCGGCTCGCGGAGACGGAGCCGGTCTGGGGTGTCGTCTATCAGGGCCGCCGGTTCGACTGCGGAACCCAGAAGGGCTGGCTTGCCGCCAACGTCCAGCTGGCCCTCGAGGACCCGGATCTGCGGAAGGTCGTTTTGGACGTCGTGAAGGCGTCCCAATGAACGCTCCCGGCGAGGGAGAGCCCGGCCCGCCAAAGCCGGGCCGGAATCGGCGATGAGACGAACGGCGGAGGCCTCCTGTTTGGGGACCTCCGCCGTTTTGCTCGAAGCGGTCTCTCAGCGCTTGCGCTTCTGCAGTTCTCCGAGCGCGGCGTCGAAATGGGCCCGCTCCAGGCAGAGAGAGCTCCCCTCCCTCTTCAGATGCGCCTTGAGGGCCTCGGTCGTCGCCTTGCGGCAGACGAAGGCGATGTCCGCACCGCTCGCCCCCTCGGTGAGGGCCGCGAGGTTCTTGACGTCGACGTCCGAGGCCAGGGGTTTTTGGCGCAGCTCGATGCGGAAGATCGACTCCCGGGCCGCCGCGTCGGGCAGGGGGAGCTCCAGCACCAGGTCGAAGCGCCCCGCGACCAGCAGGGCGGGGTCCACCAGGTCCAGCCGGTTCGTCGTCGCCAGGACGACGACGCCCTGGAGGTCCTCGATCCCGCTCATCTCCGACATGAACTGCCCGATCACCCGCTCGGTGAAGGCCGATCCCCCGGCCTCGCGGCCGCGGATGGGGATCAGGGACTCGATCTCGTCGAAGTAGAGGATGGAGGGGGCGGCTTGGCGTGCCGTCCTGAAGACCTCCCGGATCGCCCGCTCCGACTCGCCCACGTAGCGGGACATCAGGGAGGGACCCTTGACCGAGATGAAGTTGACCCCGCTCTCCTTGGCCAGGGCCTTGGCCAGGAGCGTCTTTCCCGTGCCGGAGGGGCCGTGGAGCATGATGCCCCGCGTCGGCTGGACCGAGTAACGCTCGAAAACTTCCGCGTGCCGGAGGGGCCAGCTCACGGCTTGGATGAGCTCCTCCTTCACGTCCTCCAGCCCGCCGATATCCTCCCAGGACACGTCGGGGATCTCCACGAAGACCTCCCGGATCGCCGAGGGGTCTATCTCCATCAGGGCCGCCATGAAATGGCTCATCCGCACCTCGAGGGAGGCGACCTTCTCGTAGGGGATATCCTGCGTATGGAGGTTGACGTAGGGGAGGATGTCCCGGACACAGGCCATCGCGGCCTCCTTGGCCAGCGCCTCGAGGTCTGCGCCGACGAACCCGTGGGAGAGGTCGGCCACGCGTTTGAGATCGACGTCCTCCGCGAGCGGCATGCCGCGCGTGTGGATCTGGAGGATCTCGAGCCGCCCCTTGCGGTCGGGGATCGGCACGGAGATCTCGCGGTCGAAGCGCCCCGGGCGGCGCAGGGCCGGGTCCAGGGAGTTGGGGATGTTCGTGGCCCCGATGACGACGATCTGCCCGCGCGACTCGAGCCCGTCCATCAGCGCCAGCAGCTGAGCCACAACCCGGCGCTCCACCTGCTTCTCGCCCCCCATGTCCTCGCGCTTCGGGGCGATGGCGTCGATCTCGTCGATGAAGATGATGGAGGGGGATCGGCTCTGGGCCTCCTCGAAGATGTTGCGCAGGCGCTCCTCGCTCTCCCCGTAGAACTTTCCGATGATCTCGGGGCCGGAGATGTGGGTGAACCATGCGTCGGTCTCGTTCGCCACGGCCCGGGCGATGACGGTCTTGCCCGTGCCGGGCGGGCCGTAGAGGAGCACTCCCTTGGGCGGCTGGATCCCGAGCCGTTCGAACACCTGAGGAAATCGCAGGGGCAGCTCGATCATCTCGCGCACCCTGCGGATCTGGAACCCCAGCCCGCCGATGTCCTCGTAGGAGATTTTGCGGGGCTGGGCGACCTTTGCGGGTTTGAGCCGGTTCAGGTACGTGGACTTGCTCACGACTACCGTGCCCCCGGGGGTCGTCTCGGAGACCAGGAAGTCGCAGATTCGGGTCCCGAAGAGGTTCAGGCGGACGCGGTCCCCTGCCGTCAGGGGCTGCCCCTCCAGCAGGGACAGGATGTAGGCCGAGTCCCCCTCCTTGTCCGTCAGGGCCCTCGCGGAGAGGGGCTGCAGGGTGATGCTTCCGGCGAAGTGGTGTGTCGCCGGCCTCACGTTTACGGTATCCTCCAGCGACACGAGGGCGTTCTCGCGCGTCAGTCCGTCGATCTGCAGCACGTGCTCCGCGCAGTCCTCCTCGCATGCCCGCACCCGGGCCGCCGTGACCTTCTTTCCCACAATTTCGATGATCTGCCCCTCCGACAGGCCCAGTACGTCCATGTCCGCGGGGTTCATGCGGGCGATGCCCTTCAGGGCGTCGCCGGGACGCGCCTCCTTCACCGTAAACACGTCTCGATTGCTCCTTCCTGTCCTTCCTTCCGTCCGAGGGAAAGTGCC
>NZ_CAUUGJ010000069.1:0-13108 GCF_963544685.1 uncultured Fretibacterium sp.
TGTAGCTCCGTCTCGTGGGCTCGGAGATGTGTATAAGAGACAGGGGGAAGCCTCCTCCGTCCGCCGCCGGAGCTCGGAAACGGGGACCGATGTCGCCAACACGACAAGAAAGGCCGTAAGGACCGCGCGGGACACGAACATCCCCCTTCGGCGGCGCGGTAAACGACAGGGACCGAGCGAGGACCATACGTCCCGGCGCAGGGTCTCCAGGTCGGCCCGGGCACACTCGGCGTCCATCAGGGCGCTCTCCATCGACCCCGACTTGTAGGAACGCTGAAAGCGCTCCAGCCACCGCACAATGCCGGCCACCCGTTTTTCCATGCCCTCTCCGCCCACTCGTCCCACCTCCGACGGCCTTGGGGAGGGAGCTCCTCCTCAAGCCGATTTTTTACCTCTCTCTCAACAGTATTTTATCCCCCCGCGCCTGCTTTTTATGGCAGCGAGGGCGAAAACCGGCCGAATCCGCCAGGCGTCCCGTTCGGGTCCGTCCGCATCCGGCCGCATCATGAAAACGCGTCGCCCGCCGACGCAAAAGACCGGGATCGTGCCGATTTTACCATAAAGAACGCCGGACGCCCTCCGGTATCTCCACGCAGATGCGGGTCGTCCCAAATGCGTTCGCTCACCCCCGTGGATTCCGTGGAACAGATCTCGTGAAAGGATAGTCAAAAGGGGCGGCGGCTTCGACAAGCCGCCGCCCCTTTTGGGCTCAATGGAATCGGCAATATGACGCTATCTTCCGCGGCGAATGACGAACGCCGACAGGGCGATCAGAGCCGAAAAACCCAATCCCGCCTCGCAGCCCCCGCCGCCGGATTTATTTTGCTGCGGGCTCTGGTTCCGCTGCATCTTGCTTATGGGGATGCCGGCCTCGGGAAGGGAGACCGAGTGGATCTTCGAGTCGCCCTCCAGGCGGTATTGAAGGGCCGTAATGGCCGTGTTGGACAAATTGCCCTCCAATACGTTGCCCGTCAGTTTCAGGCCATAGCGGCGGGGCGACCCGCCGAGCGCCGCATCGCTCTCGGCGACCGCAAGGGCGAGGCTGGCCTTCTGCCCCCCCAGAGAGAGCTCCGTCCGCAGGGTGCCCTCGACGATATCGCGCATCCTCGAGCTGAAGAATGTTATCGGCTGCTGCGCCTCGATGGAGGTTGTGAGCGTGAAGCGCAGGGTCCCCGGCTTTCCGGACTCGGGAACGACCTCGGCGACCCACCTCTCGGGGCTGATGGGAATATCGGGCAACGTCGCCGAAGGAGGAACATCCGAGGATTCCGGGGGCAGAGGCTGATTCGGGGCCGGAGATGGGGATGGAGACGGAGCCGGCTTTTCCGGATCGGGCTTTTGAGGCTCGTTGGGCTTGGGGTCCGAGGATTCTGGAGGATTCGACGCCGACGTCTTGAACGAAACCAAGAGTGTGTGAGCCGCCGTCACGTTGTCGAGCGCATACCTGTAGCCGCTCTTCCCCGCGGCATCATTGACGTCGGATCCGTTGTCCGTCAGCGTGCCGATGACGAAGCCCGGATTGGCCGTGACGTCGAACGCGAGACTGTCTCCCGACGCCACCTCCGTCTTGAATGGAGAGATGACCGCAGCGCCCTTGTGCTTCACGCTTCCCCCCGCATTCCAGGAGACCTGGACGATAAACTTCATCGGAACGACGGGGGCCGACGCCCTGAACGTCACCAAAAGCGTATGAGCCGCCGTCACGTTGTCGAGTGCGTACCTGTAGCCGCTCTTCCCCGCGGCATCCTTGACGTCGGATCCGTTGTCCGTCAGCGTGCCGATGACAAAGCCCGGATTGGCCGTGATATCAAATGTGAGACCGTCTCCCGACGCCACCTCCGTCTTGAATGGAGAGGTGACCGCAGCGCCCTTGTGCTTCACGCTCCCGCCCGCATTCCAGGAGACCTGGACGGCAAATTTCGTCGGAACGGGCACAGGCTGCTGCATAAACTCGTAGGCGCCGATGTCCGGTTTCGCATCCGTGCGTTTATAGCCCCGCTGGTCGACGCTCACCAGATCCCGAATATTGGCGGGCAGCCCCTCCAGGGTTCCCGCATTGACGGCAATACTGCCCGAGGGCAACGCGTGAGTTTGGGTCGGTCCGCCGTTGTCCTTTAGGCCCTCCAGCTTCGGGTCCGCGCTGGTGACGCCTGCGCCCCCCTCCGTCCAACCCTGGATGACGCAGTTCTTCAACGTCAGATTGACATGATTTGCGTCGGTCATCTCCGTGCCGTTGTTCCAGAGGATGCAGTTGATCACCGAGGGGGAGCTCCTCTCGCCGTTATAGATTCCCCCGCCGCCGCCCTTTCCGCTGACCCGATTTCCGAAGAAAGTGCAGTTGACTATGGCGGGCTTGCTGTTCTCCTTGTTGTACACTCCGCCTCCAAGCCCTCCATAGGGCGCCTCGCCCTCCTCGGCCGAGTTCCCGGAGAAGGTGCAGTTGACCACGGTCGGCTCGCTTCTGCCCTGATTGAACATCCCGCCTCCCTTGCCGTTGGCCCCATTGGCCTTGTTCCCGGAGAAAACACAGCAACTCACGGTCGGCGTGCTGCGATCGTCGTTGTACATCCCGCCCCCGCTGCCATCGCCGGCATCATTTTCGGAGAAGGTGCAGTAGGCAATAGTCGGCCTACTGGTGCCCTTGTTGTACATCCCGCCGCCATATCCCTTTATGGCCTCGTTTTTGGAGAAGGTGCAGTAGGTGACGACCGCCTCGCTCTTCTCGGCGTTGTACATCCCACCGCCGGAGCTGAACGCTATCGCAGTTCGGTTCCCGGAGAAGCTGCAGTGGAAGATAACCGGCTTCCCGGAGGCATTGTGCATCCCGCCGCCGTGGGCTCGCCCCGAACCGGCCTCGTTTTCGGAGAAAACACAGTGGGTGATGACCGGGTTGCCGCCATCGTTCAGCATTCCGCCGGCGTATCCGGAGTTCCCGGAGAAAGTGCAGCGGGTCACGGTGGGGCTGCTGTAGCTGTTGCACATCCCGCCCGCGCAGCTTACCGGCAAGGACACGTTGCCCGAAAAGGTGCAGTGGCTTATGACGGGATTGCTGCCGTTGTCGTTACACATTCCGCCACCGCTGCCCATATACCGGACGGCCTTGTTGCCCGAGAAGACGCAACGCGTTATAGTCGGGGAACTCTTGACGTTATGCATTCCGCCGGCATAGTTCTTGACTTTCCCTTCCTCTCCGATACCCCCGCAGACCGTAAAGCCATCCAGGACGGCCGCGGCGGTGCAGCCCGAGCTCCGCACCACGGTGTAGCTGTTCTCTCCAACGATGTCCTCGGCCTTGGGCGTGGCGCCGTTCCCGTCCCTCTTGTCATCGCCGTCCAAGTCGCCCGTCAGAACCGTAACGTCGACCTCCGGCCTGCGGGACTCGAGGCTCGTCTCGTCCCCCTTGAACCCGCCATAGAGCTTCACACCTTCCTTGAGGATGAAAGAAGCGTTGCGGTCCTTCTCCCCCGAAGGACGGTAGATTCCTCTGGCCACCCAGAAAACGTCGTCCGCCTCGGATTCCTTGAGCTTGTTTCTGAACCCGCCCTCGTCAAGGGCGTTGCTCCAATCCCCGCCCCCCTTGTCTCCGCCGCCGTTCTGAGTCACGTGATATGTCCTCGCCTCCGCACTTGCGGAAAACACGAGCAGGGACAGCAACAAAACTCCAACACACAACCCGCTCCTTCGGCCTTTCTCGTACATCGACGCCTCTCCTTTACCTTGGGATTTTGGATGAATCCAGGGGATCGCCCCGGAAAATCGCCTCGTGGGCCAGCCATTTCGGCTCTGCAAAAACAGTCTTGTTTTCGAAGATTTATTCGACTTCGTCGTGTACGACGTGAGGTCCGTCGGTTGCGTTTGGCATATTGCGTTCCCTCACGAATTTTTTATGCATCAAACCTACAGCTGTTTTATTTTACTGACTACGAGCTGCTTGTCAACAAAAATGTTTGTTTAAAAAATAATATGCCATTGACTATTCCCAATAGATTAAAAAGACACGTAGATATTTTCACCATTCCTCAGCGCAGCACACCGGAAAAAACGATAGTTCCCCTTCAAAAAACAAGCAGTCAATACAAGATTTCAACGACGATTTCCCTGCATGGCTGCAGAACGAGGGTGCTTGAGCCTCGTATACCGGACGCGCCTCCGGGCTTGACAACGCCCTGAAGCAGACCTATTATCTGTTTGTATGAACAAACAAAAATAAATTCAGATCCTCTCCAATTTGAAGAAGGAGAGGGTCGGGCGGCTGAAGCGGGGGGGCGAGAACCCCGCGAGGCCGCCTCTTGGGGCTCTCCCAAGCCGGACGCACCGGCGGAGGGGAGGAAGGACTACAGGGCGCAGAGGCGCCCGGAAAGGAATGTGTGGAGAAATGCGGAAAAAGGTATTGGCGGCGTTTGGCGTGTTGTTGGCGCTGTCGTTCGCGCTCGCGGGGACGCCTCGTCCCGTCGCGGCGG
Organism: uncultured Fretibacterium sp.; assembly: GCF_963544685.1. NCBI lineage: Bacteria > Thermotogati > Synergistota > Synergistia > Synergistales > Aminobacteriaceae > Fretibacterium > uncultured Fretibacterium sp. The sequence continues at coordinate 4,461 of NZ_CAUUGJ010000069.1, forward strand.
AACCTCCGGCTCAGGGTCGGATCCCCAACGAGATGAAGGTGGTCCGCACATTCGGCGGAAAGCAGGTAGAGGATTCCTTCAAATTAATGGGGAGCTGTTCGAACCGCCGTATGAACTATCGTCTGATGCAGGTTCTGGAGCGCAATCAGTCCCCGGAGAAGGTCTTTCGCCCCTACGATCTTACCCTGCGGTCGGAATGGCTGTTCGGGTGCGCGCTGAACTTCTTCCAGAGGGAAAAGTACTATGAGGGAACCGACCAGGGCATCTGGCTGAGCTGGCGCTTCGCCATGACCGCGGGGGCTCCGAAGTTCCAGTTCTCGGGGCGGTCACGGTCCTCGGGCGAGCGGTTCCTGTGCACGCCGATCAAGGACGTGGCCGAGGACGTCTTCACGGTTGCCGCGAAATGGAACGCCAAGCTGAGAACACGCTGGATGGCTCTGCGAAACAAGTTGCTCCAGGCGATCCTCAAAGCGGATCATCCGGGGAAAAAATTCGGCGAACTGACCGAGGAAGAGCAGGAAAAGGTATTCAACAAGTTAAACGAGCAAACGAAGGCGGAATGGCCCAAGGAGCTGAAGACCGATGAGGAAAAGGCCCTGGACAAGGAGTACGAGCGACTGAGCGACCTGCTCGAGAGGGTCCTCGAGCAACCTAAGGTTGAGGACTACGAGTACCGGGTCCTGGAGAAGGGCGTTGGGGTCCCGGTCCTCGTCCAGGACGGAAGGCTGCAGACCACGGGAGGGAACCTCGAACTGACGGGGCGGAACCGGGGCCTGACGGAGACGATGCTCTTCAGGCTGGCCCAGACCGCCTCCGGCCTCTGGCAGGACAAGAAGTTCCACGCGGACGACGTGACGGTCGAGACGGGATGGAACGATCCGAAGGTCAAGGAATTTCTGACGGCAGGACTGCGCATCCCCGAGGGTAGGATCGTGCTCGGAGCTGCGGGGTCCCTGACCGCGGAGAAGGACCTGAAGCTGGCCGACGCATGGTTCCGCGTCTCGGCCCTTTCGACGGGAAAGTCCCTGCTTTTCCGCGCCACGGAGAAGATGCTCTCGCCCCGCTATTTCGAGCTCAAGGGCAAGGGGGCGTCCACCGCGGAGGAGGAGACGCGCCTAGCCGGTCTGGCACAGGTCTCGCCCTTCCTGGGAGGCTTCGAGGTCCGCGATTGTCCGAGGGACAAGGGGCTGAACGACGTCCTGTACGACAACTCCCTCGTCTTCGTGGGGAAGGACGGTTCCAAGAAGGTGCTGGAGCTCGGCTCGATCGTCGATGAGCTTGTGAAAAACGCCAACGTCAGCTCCGACACCCTCTTCAACACCGTCGCGGGGTTCCGCGCCGCGCAGTTCGCCTCCCAGGCGTGGAGCGATGGCGTCTTCAAGCCCGCCGATGTCTCCGTCACCGTCGGGCCCATGTTGGGGGGCACGGACCCCGCGGACTTCTGGAAGTCCTTGGGAGTCGCCGACATGGAAACCAGCACGGGGGCCTCGGACAATGGACGGCTTACCGTAAAGATCAAGATCAAGTCCACGGGCGAAACCTGCACGGTCGCGGAGACCGAGGACCTTGGCCGCAGGGATTATGCAAACCTGAAGGCCTATGCGGACAAGATCAGGCCAGCGGCTCAAAAGGAGAAGAAGGGAGCCTCCATCGACTCGCAAACGCTCGCGAAGGGCGGGATGGTCTCGGCGTTCGGGGAGGTCCACGCCATGCACGAGCATACGGGATGGACCGGCGCGCTTCACATCACCGAGGAGAGCATGGAGGAGCTCATCAGCCGGGCGGGAGCGGTGCCCAGCGTCGGCAACTTCGTCGTCTCGAAGACAACGGGAACTCCGGTCCCCCCCACCCCCGGCAATCCGGATACTGAAAAACCCAAGCCCGAGGATCCCAAACCCGAGGATCCCAAGCCGGAAAATCCGAAGCCGGAAACCCCTAAGCCAGAAACCCCCAAGCCCGAGGAACCCAAGCCCGACACTCGGCAGGAGCAGGAACTGGGAGATTTCCTCAAGTCCCCGCAGAACTGGGGTATCAGCGAGACTCAGGTGGGTAATGTCACCAAGGTCGTTTTCACGACCAGCTTCGAGACGAACCTCGGCCTGAAGGGCATGCGTCTGACAACCCAGGGGTTCCGGCAGGGAACGGTGAAGGCCGAGCTGCTTCCCGTTTCCTCGGGAAAGACGAGGACGGCCGCTGCGGCAGCCCGTCGCTACACGCTCAGGGCCTCCGGGGAGTTCGAAACGGCGGACAGGGATAAGGCTGCGATCACGGGTATCCTCTACACGCCCTCCGACGGTTCGGGGGAACGGAGCCTGCCCCTGCCGTCCTCGGGGATTCCGTTGAAGGGGATGAAGAAAACATCTCCTTCCCCCGATACGGAAAAGAAAGGCGGCAGCAGCGGGTGCGACACCGGGCTTCTCTCCTTTGCGGCATTGGCCCTGGTGCCCATGGCATCACGATTCGGGAAAAAAGCGCGGTAAACTCGACCTGAAATTTTTTGAACCGTTGACCCAAGGCGGAAGGCCGTTCCTCCCATCTCCACAGGGCGGCCTTCTGCTTTGTTTCGAGGTGTGTCCGAATCGAAGAGTCTGAGATTCGGGACTATTTCTTCCGAAGGGAGTTCCTGAAAGTGAGGAAGAGTTTTACGATTCATGCTGCGGCGGCACTGGCCTTTGTCTCACTGTTTTTTCCCCACCCCATCGGGGCGGCCGAAAGGGTGCTCCGGGTCACACCGAACGGGGCACCCCTGGAAGCGAATCGGGACGGCTCCTCCTGGGAGCGCGCGTTGGGAGAGAAGGAATTTTCCGCCGCGCTTTCCTCCGCTGGAGCGGGGACGGAGTTCTGGGTGGCTGGCGGCATCTATCGGCCCAGCCTTTCAGGCGATCCGGCGGCGGCGTTCATCCTCGGGGACGGAGTGGCGGTCTACGGAGGATTCAAGGGAGACGAGAAGGACCGAAGCGGGCGGGATCCCAAGGCGCACGTGACGATCCTCACCGGCGACCTCCATAACGACGACGAAAAGGATGGAAGCGGCGCGACGGCCTCCTGGGAGGGCATCACGGGGACTAACAGTACCGTCGTGGTGAAGGGTGCAAAATGCACGGAGAGCACCGTCCTCGACGGCGTGACTGTCACCGGGGGCAGCAACCCGGCGGGCAAGGGCGGAGGATTGAGCCTATCGGGCTCCCCAAGGATATCGAACTGCATCTTTGTGGGCAACCTGGCCAAGTCAGGCGGCGGCATGAGCAGTCGCGAGGGCAGCCCCAGGGTCGAAAACTGCATCTTTAAGAAAAACAGGGCCTCACAGGGGGGAGCCGGCCTGTTCGAGTTCGGAAAGATCGGCAAGGCCGGGGAGTTCGGATCCACGGTGAAGGGCTGTCTCTTCGAGGGGAACTCGGCGGAAGCCTTCGGCGGAGGAATGGGCGTCATGGCGGCGAGCCCGCACATCATTGCCTGCACGTTCAAGAACAACACTGCGGAGAGCAGCGAACAAAGCAAGGTCGATACCCGTGGAGGCGGGCTTTATATCTATTACGACAGTGCTGCCGAGGTGAGGGACTGCACCTTCGTCGGCAACCGGACATCCTCCAAAAACGGCAGGGGGCTGGGCGGAGGGGCCGCTGCCATAGAACGCACCGCGATTTCCCTGTATAACTGCACCTTTTCGCAGAACTACGCATCGAGCTGCGGCGGCGGCTTCTTCCAGTCCGTCGGGTCCCCGGCGCTCACGAACTGCACCTTCTTCAGAAACGAAGCCCCAAGGGGCGGCGGAGCGTATGCGGAAAACGGGATGACCTCCTTCCCCAAGACGGCGCCCGTTTTGACGCACTGTACCTTTTTGAGGAACAAGGGCACGGAGGGCGGCGCCTTCTACGCCGAACAGGGGGTCGAGCCCTTTATCCTGAACGGCATCCTCTGGGAGAACGAGGGCGGGGAGATCGGTTATCACGAAATGGTCGGGAGGTTCCTCGTAAGCCACTGCGTCGTCAAGGGGGACTTCAACTATTCGAGGGCCACTCCGGAAAACGTCGCGTCCGGGGACGCAAAAATTCAACCATTGGCCGACAATGGCGGTTCGACTGAGACCTGCGCCATCGTGGCGGGAAGTTCCGCCGTCGATATCGGCATGAACGGCACGGAGCTGGAGGGGAAATTGCAGAGGAGTTCCCTGTCGAAGATGCAGAAGGAGGGGCTCCTCTCCTGCGTCTCGGCGGACCAGAGGGGACTGAAGCGTTCCGGAAGGGCGGATGCCGGATCCTTCGAGGTAAACGCAACGGTTCCCGGAACGGAGTTCGTCATCTCCGCGGCGGCCGACCTCGGGGGCAGCATCGAGCCCTCCGGGGAGATCTCCGTGAAGAGGGGAACGGATCGCTCCTTCGCCATTCGCGCGGACAAGGGCTTCCAGATCGCCGGCGTCCGGGTCGACGGGGCCCTCCTGCCGGATGCCTCCGGCCGCACGGAGTACGACTATAAGTTCGAAGGGGTCTCCCGCGATCACAGCATATCGGCGGGATTCGAGGAGATACGGTTCACCGGGCTGGAGATCGTGGGCCAGCCGGACACCAGGCTCCATATCGGCGAGGTGCGCACGTTTCATTACCGTCTGATCGGCGACGCCGAGATCGCGACCGTGGACAGGGCCGTTCCATCCTATCGCGGCAAGGATGGCCGCCCCGACACGAAATGGGCTTGGTGGATGGACCCTGTCACAAGCACGGACATTGCCCTGATCTTCAAGCCCCTGGAGGGCATTGTGGACGGGACGTTGACGCTCGATGTGCGGCTCAAGAACGGCTCCCTGCTGTCCGCCTCACTGCCCCTGACCATCCTGTCCGGGAACGCCCCTGCGCCACAGCCACAGCCGGATCCCAAGCCCAATCCGCAACCCCAGCCGGATCCCCAACCGAATCCGAAACCCCAACCGAATCCGAAGCCCCAACCTCAACCCGAGATCTCGCAGGACATCGGTGTGGACGTCCCGGAGAATCCTGCCGGTTGGAACGTGGAAGTCGGAGCTCCCAACGACAGGGGTGAGCGCGGCATCTCCCTCTCCTGCGGCGTGAGCTTCCTCAATCAACCCGTTTCTGTGCGCGTCGACGCCTCGAACTTCGTCAACGGCATAGAGTCCTACAGGCTTGTCAGGGACGGGGAGGGTGCCGGGACCGTCATGTCCGTGACGATGGAGAAGAAGCACAAGTACCGGCTGGAGCTGAACGGACGGGTTCTGGATTCGGAGTTGGACAAGGCGGCGATCAGGGGGATCACCTTCTATTTCGAGGATGGCTCCGCATCCGAGAAGAAGTTCGGCTCGGAGGGGCTGCCCCTTCGCAGCGTCCCTCGCGCCGATTCCACGCCGGAAACTCCCGATAAGAGTGATAAGAGAGGGACGAAAAGCTCCGGGGGCGGATGCAGCTCATTCCCCTTCGCCTTCATCGTTCTCGCAGGCATCCCCTTGTTCTGTCGCAGGCGGGGGCAGTGCACCCCTGTAGATCCGACCCATTCGGGAGGCTTCATGTCATGACGAAAAAATACTTTGCCCTTATCTGCAGCTGCGCGTTCGTGCTTCTGTGCTCAGGCCCCCTGGAAGCGAAACCGGCCAACCCCGGGGAGGTGATCGTTCTGTTCCGCAACAACTCCGGCGAACGCCTGACCCACAGCTCCGCCCTGCGGGGCGTGACCCAGTTCCACGTCGCTGCCGAAGCTGCGGCGGCAGGAGCGCGGGTCGTCCGAACCTATGGGGCGCTCTCGGAGTCCGTGGATGGAGTTTTTGTACTGCTGAACGCAGAGGGCAGAACGACGGAGCAGTTGACGGCATCACTGAAGGGAAACCCCAGTGTCCTTGCCATATCCCCTAACCGCCCCCTGCACGCACTGGAGGAGAAAATCCCCAACGACCCATACTTCGACAAGCTCTGGGGCATGAGGGACATCGACGCGCCGGCTTCGTGGAGCGAGACGACGGGAGACGATTCCGTCCGCGTCGCCGTACTCGATACGGGGATCGCGACCGGACACGAGGACCTGAAGGACAACATCGACACGCTCAACAGCCGCTGTTTCTCGCCCTTCTACGCCGAAGACGCCTACGAGGACGATGCGGGGCATGGCACCCACGTGAGCGGGATCATCGGAGCCGTCGGCGACAATCAGAAAGGGGTCGCCGGGGTCAGCTGGCGAAGTAAGGTCATCGCGTTCAAGGTCCTGGACGCAAATGGTTCGGGCTCGACATCCACCGTCATCAGGGGGCTTGACAGGCTGCTTGGCCTCCTTCGCAGCCAGCCGGCCCTCAAAATTGCGGCGGTCAACCTCTCCCTGGGCGGTTACAGCGCGGAATCCCCCGAGGAGATGGAAAGGGACTCCGCGGAGTGGCGTGCCTACAAGGCGCTGGACGATACGGATCGCATCGTCATTGTCGTAGCGGCCGGGAATGAGGGGCTGGAGGTAGGGGAACCCGCCCCGTTCAGCGACTCGGAGTCTCTCTTCCGGCCCCGTTTCAGGAGAGGGGAGTATTGTTATCCCGCGTCCTTCACGGGGCTGAACAATATGATCGTCGTCGGCGCCATGGCAGAGGGGGGGAAGGGGGCGTATTTCTCCAACTGGAGCCAGACGAAAGTCGACGTGGCGGCTCCGGGAATGAAGATCTACAGCACGACGCCCAAGGGAGTCGAGGGCCCGGGATACGGAAGCACGTATGGACTCTATGGGTTCATGTCGGGAACTTCCATGGCCGCCCCCCATGTGGCGGGAGCGGCCGGGCTGTTGATGTCGAAGTTTCCTACCCTCAAAGCCCACGAGCTCAAGGAGGCCATCCTCAAGGGGGCAAAGCCGAGTGTCAATCCCGTCGCCAAGCCCTTTCCGACAAAAAGCGACTATCAGGGGATCAATCCGAAGGAACAAAAGCTCTCCGCCTATGGCTTCCTCAACGTCAAGGGAGCTCTCGAATGGCTGAATACGCGCTATCCCGAGGTTCCTCCCGACCCGTCGCTCAAGCCCAAACCAGAACCGCAACCCAAACCCGAGCCTCGGCCCGAACCACAGCCGACACCGGAACCGCAGCCAAAGCCGGAACCGCAGCCAAAGCCCGAGCCGCAACCAAAGCCCAGTCCCCAGCTTCCTCAGGAATCCGTGGAGCTCCCCATCGACCCCGCCCGCTGGACGGCGACAATCGGGGTCCCGGACACCCAGGGGTTCTCCAGCGTTTCCCTGATCTGCCCGGTGAGGCTCTCGTCCCAGCCCGACGCCGTATATGCCAGCGCGTCCTCCCATTTTGTAGGCGGCGTCACCTGCAGTCTGGCCTGGGACGGCAACCCGGTCGGGGCGTTCACCTTCCTGGTTCAAACGAAGGAAAGTCAGGAATACCGGCTGAAGCTGGAAGGACGGGTTCCCGCTTCCGCTTTGGACAAGGCTGCGATCTCGGCCGTGTGCTTCCGGTTCAAGGACGGCTCCATGCTGGAAAAGAACCTGGGGTCGGAGGGACTGGCGCTCGGCAGTGTTCCCCGCTCCAACCCCGACCCCGACAACAATCAGCCCGATAAGAAAACGTCCGGGCATTCCGGAGGAAGCGGCTGTAACACGGGATTCGCAGGTCTGATCCTTCTGGCTGCCCTGCCAATTGTCCTGCGCGGAAAACCCTGAAGCCCCGTCCTTTCTCGGAGACGAATCGGCCCCCCTCCTGCGAGGGGGGCCGATTTACCTCTTCCGCTCCAAAAGAAAAGGGACGCGCCGATTGAAACCGGGCCTCCCTCAGTCCGTCTCCTTTCGCCGCGCCTCCAAAACCAGCGCGGCCCCCGTGGGCGAGCACAGGCGCTCCTGCTTCAGGATCTCGAATCCCGAGGTTTCGATCTCGTCCGCCAGCCGTTCGAAGGTCACGGGCTGCTTTCGGTCCTCCACGGGGCCAAAGGCCCTTTGATAGCGCCCGGCCATCGCCATGACCTCGTCGAAGGACATGCCGTCGGTCCCGAAGTCCATAAGCAGCAGGCGTCCTCCCTCCCGCAGCATCCGGCGCATCTCGCGCAGCGCACCCGGCCGGTCGGGAAGGACGTGCAGAATATTGAGGGCCAGCACCGTGTCGAAGCTCTTCTCGCCGAAGGGCAGGTCGAAGAGGTCCGCCCGACGCACCTCCGCGTGGGGCCAGGCCGAGAGCTTCTTTCGGGCCACGCGGCACATGGCCTCCTCCCGGTCCGTCGCCACCAGGCGCCGCGCCTTGGGCACAAAAAGCGAGGTAAAGCCTCCGTCGCCGCAGGCCACCTCCAGGGCGTCGCCCAAGTCCTCCCATTGCAGCATCGTGCGCGCCACCTCGTCGTAAAAAGCCTCGCCCACGATAGCGCGCTGCCGGGCCGAAAAATCCTCCGCAAGGTCCTTCCACTCGAACGCCATAGCACTCACCTCCATGGACGACAGCTTCTGGCCGCCACCCTTTCGTCCAGCACTATCCCTCCAACCTATCCCTTCATCCCCGCTTCCGCGGCATCACGGGCGGAGGGCAGCCCCAGCCAGCTCCGAATGCGGGCGACGGCGCTGCGCCGCAGGCGATACACGTGACTGACGTCCATATGCTGCTCGTCGGCCACAGCCCTGGGGTCCTTTCCCTCGAAAAAGAGGGCCGAGACCACCTCCGCCTCACGTCCCCGCAGGCGGCCGATGATCTC
>NZ_CAUUGJ010000070.1:0-12934 GCF_963544685.1 uncultured Fretibacterium sp.
AGCTTTCATACGGCGCCCAGGACCATCCGCGCCCGGCTCCTCGCCTACCTGCACACCGTCTCCGTACAGACACGCAGCGCGGAGTTCGACATCCCGTTCGACCGCCAGCAACTGGCCGACTATCTGAACATCGACCGGACGGCCCTGTCCCGGGAGCTCGGAAGGATGCAGGACGAAGGGCTGATCGCATTCCGCAAGAACCACTTCGTCATCCATAACAAAGTCATCCGCAGCAGAGGAGCGCCTTGACGAAGGTTCAAGCCAAAGCGCTCCCGCAGACGTCACCGTGGACGACAGGCCCTCCGCAGCCCGCCCCTCCCCTGCCGCCGGCCTCGGAAGGGGAACTTTTCCTCCGGCCCCCGGCTATTGAACCGCGATATCCGGGTTCTTCTCGCCGAAGTTCGCCATCAGAAACGCCTTGATCTCCTCCCGGTCCTTGCCGAGCTTCTCCTGCTGCTTGATGGTCTTGTACGCCTTGAAAAGGGTCGACGGGCCGATCTCCGAGCTGAAGAACCCGATTCCCTGATTCCACGCGAGGAGCTCGAACACATCGTCGAGCGCCGCGGAATCGATCCCGTGCACGTACGCCTTGACGAGCTCCCGGCACGCCTGACGCATTCTGCCCGCGCCGACCGCATTCGTCAGCGACAGAAGAAGCCGGGTCTCATACGGGAGCGTCCTCTTTTCGTCGTTCCAGGTCAGGTCCCAGAAGTTCACCGCGATCCTGCCGAGCTCCTCGTCGATCAGCGGAAAATTCGTCAGAGCCGCGGGGCGCATGGGGATCGACCCGTCGTCCTCCTTCACCGCGGTACGATAGAAGTAGGCGTGAAACTCGCCCTCCGCTGCCTGTACCGTGTGATATTCAAAGCCCAGCTGCTCCATCACCGCGTAGAGCGGAATGGGCTCGAAGGTCTGGACGACCTCCAGTCCCGCCCCGACCGGAAGCTCCATCGCCTGCTTCTTCAGCCCGGGGAAGAAGTTTCCGGCAACCCCTCTCACATCGATCTTCTTGAACCCCGCAGTCTTGTCCTTCCAATCCGCAAAACTCATCGTGCGTCCTCCCATCCGGCTCCCGAAGAGCCCTATGTTTTTCATACCGAACATAATTTATCATCGGGAGGACGCTCTTTGTGTGGCTATGATCACTTTCCGAAAGGACGTTCCTACTTTGTGCGCGAAAACGGAACCCCGGCCCTGCCTGCAGGCCGACAGCTGCCCACGCACCCCCGCAGTGCGGCAGCCGTTCCGTCCGCGGGCAGCAAGCCGCAGGGGGCGAAGCCTGTAAACAACGGAAGGCTCACCCCTTCGGTGCACGTTTGGGGTTTCGGGGGAACCACCCCTTTTCGACGCGCCGGGTCTGCTGTTTCAGCTCGCGGATGCTCCAGAGCAGGGAAAACCCCACGACCCCCAGGACGGAGGAGAGCAGGGGCCGCTCCACGAACAGGGACGCGGCGCAGAAGGCGAGGCCCCCGCCAGGAAAACCGGCCACACCCTGTCGGAAAAGTAGTACTCGCACTTGATGACGACGGGATGAAAGACGCCGATGACGATGAAGGAGGTCAGCCCGATGAGGATTCCGGACCAGTTGAGCATGCTCGCGCCCCTTTTTCCTCTACCAAGTGCCCCCGGAAGCGCCGCCGAAGATCAGGGGCAGCAGCGCGGAGAAACCGCCCGCCGCCGTGAGCGCCAGAGCCGGATGCAGCAAACTTCTCCAGCGCCTCGAGACAATCCCCGAGACCGCTTTGTATCCCTGATACGCCAGCAGAACCCAGAACGACATCATCGCGAGGTTCTCGGCCAGCACGAGGGCCGCCGCCTTGTCGTAGTCCAGAAAGGCGAACTGCGTCGTGAGAAAGAGATAGGACGAAATATCCCTAATGAGAAACAAATGAAGCCCGCAGCCGGCCGCCAATGCGGCAAGGACGTTCAGGCCCACGTCCTTCCATCCTCCGGGCAGTCGCCCGGCTATCATGCCCCAATGCAGGCCCAGATGGAGGCTCATCAGGATGAAGCTCCACCAGGACCCCGATAGATGCGCCAACCTGGCCCAGTACGTCCCCGATCGGATGTCCAGAAAGGCGAGGGCGTGCCGGGACATCATCATTCCGCTCGCAACCGTGACGAGGAAGGCCGCCAGGAGCAGCGCGTTCACCGCGGTCCAGAGGGAGCGGACAAGTCCGTACCGCCCCCGGAACAGGGCACGGTACCACCCGCGGTTGAGCCACTGGTGAATCAGGAACAGGACGAACATCCCCATCCCCAGCCACTCGCGTGCCGTCTCTCCCGTCACCTGAAGCGCCATCAGGAGCAGCAGCAGGACCGTCATCAACAGGTCGACGACCCTCTTCAGGCGCATAACGCCTCACCTCCGCCCATCATTGCCCGCCGCAGTCCATTTCCGCCCGCATCCCCATGCAGGATGCACGACCCCGCGCCGCGGGCAGGGGCCGGCTCCCCTACTTGACGAGCCCGGTCCCCACAAGCCACTCCCGGACCTTCGCCCTGGCGCCCTCCGAAAACTCCTGGGCCTCCGCCCCCAGCATCGTGAAGGCGTTGTTCACGGTCGCGCCGGAGCAGAGCTTCCCTATCGTGCCGACGGTCCCGGACAGGCCGGAGCCGGCGGCCGTGCAGAACGGAATGATGCGCTTGCCGGCGAACGCCCCGGAGCCGTAGGACTCGAGGAACGTGTAGACGGCCATCGGCATGTCCCCCCACCAGTTCGGGTAACCAAGGAAGATGACGTCGTAAGGGCCGATGTCGGGCGGCGTGCTCTTCAGCTTCGGCCGCGCTCCCTCGTTCTGCTCGCGCTTCGCGACCTCGGTCGTCTCCCGGTACTCCTTGGGATACGGCCTCTCGGTCTCGATGCGGAACAGTTCTCCGCCCGTCGCCTCGACAACGGCCTCGGCCAGGACCTGCGTGTTGCCCTTCTCGACGTAGCCCACCTGATAGTTCTCGTCGGCGCGCGAGAAGTACGCGATCAGAATCTTTCCGCCGTCCGCGGCGGACGCGGTCCCGGCGCCCGCGAAAAGCACAAATGCGACCACAGTCAGCGAGAGCAGCAGCACACTCCATTCCTTCATCGCTTTTTTCCTCCATCTTCCTCGTTCAATTCGTTTTTGGCAAGCCAGGCGGCCACGTCGGCCGGCATGGAACTACCGCCGCCATAGTGGACGGACAGCGGCGTGCCGATCACCGCGTTCGGAGCGAGCTTGCCTATCGCCGTGACGCTCTGTCCGAGGCGACCTCCTCCATGACTGCAAAACGGGATGATCGTACGGCCCGAAAAATCGTAGCTCTCGAGAAAGGACGCTACCGGCGCGGGAACCGAAGCCCACCAGTTCGGATAGCCGAGGAGGATCACGTCGTACTGCCCGAAATTCTCGACCCTCCCCTTCAGCTTCGGCCTCGCGTTCTCGCGCTGATCGCGCTGAGCCTCGTTCAGGACCGTATTGTAGTCGCTCGAGTATTCGCGCACCGGCTCGATCTCGAACAGGTCTCCGCCCGACTGTTTGCGGACCTCTCCGGCGATGCCGCGCGTCGTTCCCCCCCAGGAGAAGAACGCGACCAGAACTTTTGGCTCCTTTTTCTCACCCTTTCCCGGCTCAGATACCTCAACCTTCGACGTCAGCGAACCGGTCATGGACACGGCATTCCGTGCCAGGCGCATGCCGACTGAGGCGCTGGATCGGCCGGGGGGCAGGGAGGCGCGGTAGGCGCAGCGCAGATGCTTGGCGAAGTCGTTCCATCCGCCCCCGCGGTTCACCTTGCGCATGCGCGAAGAGGACTCCGCCGCTCCCGCCGGGTCCTTCACCCCATCCGAACCGTACTCGCCGTAGGTGTCCCAGCACCACTCGCCGACGTTGCCGTGCATGTCGTACAGCCCCAGCGCGTTCGGCGCGAAGCTGCCGACCGGCGTCGTCCTCTGCCGGTACTGGCCGGGCTTTACCTCGAGCTTTTCCTGGGTGAAGTAGTTCTGCTCGACATTATAAGGGTAATGACCGTAAAAGTTGGCCTCGTCGGGCCCGATGGACGCCCTCCCGGAGAACGGTTCGGCGCTCCCCGCGCGGCACGCATACTCCCACTCCGCCTCGGTCGGCAGCCGCCAGCCGTCGGAGGCCCGGTTCCACGTCACGGCATCCCCGGTGATCTCATAGGCCGGAGCGAGCCCGTCGGCCCGGCTCCTCGCGTTGCAGAACGTCACCGCATCAAGCCACGTCACGTTCTCCACGGGAAGGTCCGGTCCCTTGAAGGCGCTGGGGTTGCCGTTCATCACGGCCTCCCACTCGGCCTGGGTGACCTCGCGCGCGGCGATGTAAAAATCCGAGAGCTCGACGGGATGCGCGGTCTCGTCGCCGCTGCGCCACGGTTCGTCGTTCGGGCTCCCCATCGTGAACGAGCCGCCCTTGACAAAAACCATGCCGTCGTTCTCGGCAGCAAGTGCCGCACCGGGAAGAAACGCCGCGGCAAAAGCCAACAGCCCCAAGAATTTCACCATACTGCCCCTCCTTCCGTCCCCCGGCCTTTTTCTCGCTTCGGCGCGGCTACAGTTCCTCGATCCAGGATTTGAGCGACGAAACCGACTCGCGGTTCCCGAACCTTTTGCCCGAGAGCCAGACCGCCCCGGGCGCGGACGGCTTGAGCTCGTCGAGCGTATGCCCCATGCCGGAGCCGCCGGACGTCGCGAAGACGGCTACCCTCTTGCCGAACAAGTCGCAGCCCTCCAGGAACGTGTTGATGATCGTCGGCGCGACGTACCACCAGATAGGGAAGCCGATCAGCACCGTGTCGTACCCCGAGACGTCGGGCAGGGCCCCCTCGATGGGAGGGCGGAACTTCGGGTTGTCCCTCATCTCGATCGAGCTGCGGCTCTTTGGGTTGTTCCAGTCGAGATCGGCCGACGTGTACGACGTCTTGGGTCTGATCTCGTAAAGGTCCGCGTCGGCCGCCTCCGCAACGTTCTTCGCAACTCCCGCCGTCGTCCCCGTCGCCGAGAAGTACGCGACCAGAAACTTCTTTTTCATATTCATAGCGGAATTTCCTCCCTTTCGTTTTTTCAAAACAACAACAGTCTATAATTTAGAGTGAGCTCCAAGTCAAGGGGAGAAAGGATGAAAGCCATAGGGCCGACAAAGACGCGGCGAACCCGTGAATGATGGTGGGGCCAAAATCTGCGGACAAAATTTTAACGTTCGGCCAGGGCAGGCCTCATACGTTTTCTGCCGCACCTGGCAGGTGCCGGGGCAGAGTCCGCTCAACCCATACCATCATAACGCGCTTGATCCTTCATAAAACCGTCGCTGCCTGATTTCGGGGACGATGATTGACAAGCACTATTGAAGCACGTTATAATACGCTTTGTGCATTGAAGAGGTGAGTTGGCCGAGAGGCTGAAGGCACTCGCCTGCTAAGCGAGTATAGGGGCTAAAACCTCTATCGAGAGTTCGAATCTCTCACTCACCGCCAGGATCTTTCTAAGAGATGATGAAGGTCCAAGGTATAAGTGTGCGGCAGTAGCTCAGCTGGATAGAGCGAAGGCCTACGGAGCCTTAGGTCGTGGGTTCGAATCCTGCCTGCCGCGCCAGCGACTAATCCGGTTCAGTCCGTTGTACTACGAAACCCCGCTTTTAAGCGGGGTTTTCGCTTTTTGACGGTCCGCCGTTATCCGGTCAATATTGTCTGTATCCAGAGCATAACCGTACCTATTCCCATACCACTTTTTTTGAACGGGCGGAGAGAAACGCTTCTGTGGTACGGTCACGCCGAAGACGGGAGATGACCGGGTTGGCGCTCACGGAGACGGCCATAAAGGGAGCAAAGCCGAAGGACAAGCCCTACATGCTGCGGGACGACCGCGGACTCTGGCTGCTTATTGTACCAGGCGGCGGGAAGTATTGGCGATTGCGCTATTGGGTGGGAGGGAAAGAGAAGAAGGGTCCTTGGGGACCTACCCTTCCGTCACCCCTCAGGGAGGCGCGGGAGCGGCTGGACAAGCAAATCCGGGGAGTCTGCACCGAGAAGTACGCCCGTAACGTATTGAGCCGATGGGAGCGTTTCGTCTTCCCGGTCCTCGGGGGGCGGGATATCCGGGAGATAACGGCTCCCGAGTTGCTTCGCATCCTTCGGGATGTCGAGGAAAAGGTTCGCGCCGCTTACAACCATGCGGAGTATCCGGCTGAGCGACGCGAGATGATGCAGGCCTGGGGGGAGTATTTTGAGGGGCTGGGGCAAAGCATAGAAAAAACTCCTCAAGTGAGAAGGTTTATTTGACTACAGCCATTGTCATTTGGATGAGAGCCGCAATGGCACCAACGATTATCCCAGTCCAGGCGACGTTACGAGATGACTTGCTTACAATTCAGATGCTCCCTCTATACTTCCTTGTCGCAGGATGAGCCAAACTCACTGCTCTCTATTCCTTCTTCGTTGCAGATCGCAGGAATCAGCGCCATCGTCAACAACCCGGCAAGTCCGGCATAGCAGCCACCGCCACCGCTGCGTTGAGAAGCGCCTTGGTCAGGAACGCGTGGAGGACGGATATCTTCCGACACCACGGTAACCCTACACGCGGCAGAGACAGGCTCCCCATCCGGGGCCTCTGTTGTTGCAGTCATTTGTGTTTCCCCTGCTTTTAATGCCAAGACCTCGCAAGAAAAATCCCTTGGAGAGAGGGATGCGATCTCAAGGGCCTTAATATCCCAACTTATCATTTGATAGGGGGCCAAGCCGGATTCAGGAACGTGGATGACCTCTTTTTTGCCAATTTGCAAGTACACTTCGGAGGGATTGATGATTACAATTTCAGCAGCTCCGTCTCAGAGAACTGTCACCCTGCAGGTCGCCTTAAAGCCACCATCCTCTGTCGTCGCCGTTATCGTTGCATCACCGGAGACCAACCCCTGAACCCACCCCTCAGAATCGATCGTAGCGACTTTTTCGTTGCTGGAAGACCACATTACCTTTTTGTTCGCAGCATTTTCAGGCTCAACGATAGGTTCCAACCTTCTGCCGTTTAGTTCGCCGTTCAATGCACCTTGGAGCATCATTTCAATGTGGCTGGCAGGCTCTTCAAGGGGGTTCCCCGCATCTCGCAACTTCAGCCCTGTCACGTGCACTACTGGTGGAATCCCCGCAACAGCTTGAAGTTGGGTTTCGGACATCCCTGTGCTACTATCAGAATCATACACGAATAGCGATATCTTCCCGGCGTCCATGGATGCAAATTCTGTCTTGATTGCCAGGGGACTTATTGAGCCAACGCAGCTCCCGTTACCTGATATATTCTGATTCCCTGTCTGGATAAAATATCGATACGTGATTGCGGAAGTATCCGCAGAGATCTCATACTGAAACTCGACCTCTCGATATGGAACTATGGCGGACAGGTCGACAATCGTACCGTCATCGACGTAAACTGCCTTGTCCAAGGAAACTACAGGAATGGCCGCAAGTGCCGCCGTGGACATAACAATGCAAAGCAAAACCCCCAAGAGAAACCTTTTCATCTCAATCCCCCTCGATGTTTTCACACGACATTCCCCGGGATCCCATCGTCAACCCAGCGGACGACCTTCCCCATGATCCGGAACTCCTCGGATCCAATATCCCCAGCGGCAATATAAATCGACTTGTAGTTGGGATTCGCGGGGCGAAGTTCGATGTTCCCGTTGGCGTACTGGATGAACCCCTTTATGCTCGCGCCACTCCTTTGTTTTGACGAGGGGTGCATGTTTCCGCTAAAAGCGGGGGCGTATTTGGCGTTTGTCACGAGTGAAGCGCTTTTTGTGACATGTTGAATTTCGATCCTGATGGGGGCTTGTCCCCTTTGCATGAAAGAGCGCAAACCTTGACCGGGAGCGGCTCTTTTTTGTGCCCAAGCGTGCCAACCCAGGCGATCGGGACTGCCCATGAGGGACTCGAGCGGGCGATCTTATCTGTCCCGCTTCCTGGGCACAACCGGCTGTATCTGTTTGTCCTTCCGCCGTCCTCTGCCCAGGGGAAAGCACCGAACGATTTTGCCCCTATAAAATTCAGGGAGTCAGGGCATCCTGATGCATGCCACAACTCCCTGAAGAAGAACATCCGGCCCAACCGGCCGATCTGAAGTCAATCCGTGCAGCCCAACGGAAAAAACGTCGGCGCCACCCGGAAAATTAACGCTTGGAGAACTGCCGCTTGCCGCGGGCTCCCTTCTGCCCGAACTTCTTGCGTTCGACCATGCGGGGATCGCGGGTCAGAAGGCCCTCCTTCTTCAAGGCGGGGCGCAGGTCCGGATTCATGCGGATCAGGGCTCGCGCAATCCCCATCTTGACCGCTCCGGCCTGGCCGGTCAAGCCGCCGCCCGAAGCGTTGACGAAGACATCGACCTTGCCTTCAAGGTTCACCGCCTTCAGGGACTGCATGACCTGAGCCTGCCAGACCAGGCGAGGGAAGTACTCCTCCACCGTCCGGTCGTTGATCTTGAGTTCTCCGTTGCCCGGGCAAAGCCGAACACGGGCCAAGGCGTTCTTGCGGCGACCCGTTCCCCAGCAATAGCTGTTTTCCATCTGCCTGTCCTCCTGCTTCAAAACTATAGATCAAGCGCCTCGGGCGCCTGAGCGACGTGGGGATGATTGGGGCCCGTGTAAACCTTCAGCTTACTCGCGTACTTCAGGCGGGTTTTGGGGAGCATGCCCTTCACCACATGTTCGAACAAAAATTCGGGGCGCTTCTCGAGCATTCTCTCCCAGGGGATGGAGCGGTAGCCCCCCGAGTGCCCCGTATGATAGTGATAGTGCGACTGCGAGGCTTTGCGGCCCGTCAGGCGGACTTTATCCGCATTGACGACGATCACGTAATCCCCCGTATCCACGTGGGGCGTGAAGGTCGGCCTGTGCTTGCCCGTCAGGATGCGCGCAATGCTCGCCGCCAGACGGCCGATAGGCCTGTCCGTGGCATCCACGATATACCACTTTCTTTCCACCTGACCGGGCCTGGCCAAGTAGGAACTGCTGCCTGCCATCTCGTTTCCTCCTCGAACTCGACACGAAGCCGACTCACTTTTTCTAAAGAACGGCCCCGTAGTTTTTCAGTTTCCTAATTTATCCCTCAGTAACGGAAGAAGATGCTTCAGCAAGAGAACAACCTCGCGGGACACGAAAGCTCTCACCGGAATAGTGGCAGGGGGGCCATCCGGGGAGAACTCCAACCGTCACGCCAAGCCGATCTTGTTCAAAGCACCGTGCTTCGCAGACTTCTATTGTATACGAACACTGCAGTCGTTCGCAAGTACTCCGGTCAAATCCGCTATGTTCTGCCAACTAACGCATCAGGGCAAGAGCGAGGGAGGTCAGCATAAAGAGGGCCGCCAGGACGACGGTGATCTTGGTCAGCCCGGAAAAGCGCTGCCACTGCCCCGCATCCGCCTGGGTTCCGCCCCCGAATACCCCCGCAAAACCGCCTTCCTTGCGATGCTGGGCCAACACGATCATCATCAGCACCACGGAGATCACGATATGCACCAGAGAAAGCAACGTCCGCACCAGAAAACTCCTCCTCGTCCCAGAAACACACAAATTACTTTCCGCCCGCAAGGTACCGAAGAACACAGGCGAAAAATATCTCTCCTAAAATATTCATGCCAATGTTACCGGCATGTCAAGCATTCATTTTATCATAACTCCACGCAGAATATGCTAAGGGTATATCGGCGCTTTCCCTAAAGTCCTGCTTACCCACACCACCGCCTTCGCTTGTCAAAATTCTGCACGCAAGAAAAGTTAAAACTGAGAGCGGGCAAGCCAATAAATGGCTCTGGAGTAACTTCTCGGAACTCCGTTGCCTGTGGCATAGAGGCGGGTCAAGCGACGCTGCGCATGGACGTCCCCTTGCTCCGCGGCCCTGGCATACCATGCGGCAGCCCTGCCGTCGTCCTTCTCAACACCATCCATTAAAGCAAATGTCGTATCATACATTTCTCCCATCAAAAACTGAAGCTGAGCATCCCCAGCCTCAGCCAGCTTCTCAATGCCGCCAAGTGTTTTCTGCCGTACATCCGGCGTGGTATCATCCTGAAGAATGAGCTGTGAGGGCAAGGCTCTGACGGTCTCCACCCCATGATATTTTGCGTAGGATTGATTTCTCCAATCCGAGGGCCATGGCCGCAAATCCGTGAAAAACAGCAACTTTGGCCTAGCCGTCAGCAACGGGACAACAGTATCCATTCGCCCCATCTCCCTCTGACGTGTCAATAGCTCCTCACGCAGCTCCAACTCGGCCCGGTAGACAGACACAATCCTCAGATCCTCAATTAGGGCAACAAAATTCGGACTCAGAAGCAGGCATAAGCCCAACAGAACCCAACGCCATCTGAAAAGACTCAAGGTGCGTATGCGCTCGAGCGTCTTCTTTTGCCTATAGCCAAAGGACCAGAGTAGGAACCAGGCGGTCCCCATCAGCCAGAGCGTCAAGCTCTCCGCTCGTCCAGGAAGCCCGGCACCCGTTCCCCATCCGGCTATAGCCTGCATCAGCAGCGCAGTTAAAGCCGTAATCAACCCGATATGCCACGCCCTGAGACGACGAGCGACCCCTTCGTCGAACGAAGGAACGTTTCGAGTTATTGAGGGCAGGAATAGCAGAAAAACATACATGATCGGATTCATAAAAAATTTGACGACGGTAAAGAAACCAAAGACCACCGCAATTCCTAATGTTCTGAAAAACCTCGGTAAAAAGGCGACTGTTGCTATTTTCCCCATACGAATTGCAGTTCCCGGCGCCACTAGCATCACGAGAAAAGCCAGGAGGGCGGCAAAGAAAAAAAAGACAGCCCGTCTCGCCTTCACAGCCTCCCCCAAACAAGAAAAATAAAGGACCGCCAAGGACGCCAGAAGAATCTGCATCACGCTGATGGGCTCCAGAAGGGTCCCATTCAAAAACAGTAGGACGGAACAACTCCAGAATGCCGGACCAATCTCGTTTTGACGCAATGCTTTTACCGCCAGAGCAAGGGCGAAAAGGGCAACGACCGTCGCCCAAGTATAGGGCATTCCGCTCAACCAATAAAGAGTCTCGTTCAGAGCAGGAAGGACAGACAGCATTGCGGCCTGCAGCAACAATACAAAGACCATTTTGTCACAAACGGAAACCCCCGGAACAAGAGCCCCCAGACAAAAGTGGAGAGCTATGATGGATAGCAGGACCGCCCCCAGAGGCAGGAGTCCATAAAAAGAGTTCGCATCCAAGGACGCCACCAAAGAAAGCAAAAATGTGTTGAACACCCTTCCCGTCCATTGACAGTAGTACGACTTCTGCACCTCGATGAAGCCTGAGTCCGAGACAGCCTCAAAAAAGTTATAATCGTCAGCGGATGGGCGGGCATAGGAACCAATCCAGCAGAAGAGGAAAATATATAAAGAACCCAACAAGATGAGAACGATATCCTGTCTTCCGAAAGGCTTTTCCTTTTTTTCCCTCTCTATCTCCCGCACAGCAAAACCACCGACCCTCCAAAGGGGATGGAAAGATAAGGGACCCAAAATGTTTCAATCGAAAATAACGCGAACAAAAACGAATTAACACCGAGGGGAGGCACCTTTGTCCCCGTTGAAGCATGACATCCGCGGAATCGGTCAAACACACGCGCCGCGGCCATTAGAGGAAACAACAAAGAATTGATGTAGCCGGCATAAAAAATCTCATATCCCTGCCGTATACAAAGGTTCTGAAGTCGTGTCCTGGTATAGCGACGATAATGTCCCAGAATTCTGTCGTGGGTTCCAAACATCCACTGATAAGCAGGAACCGTCAGCAACAATTTTCCTCCAGATCGCATATGTTCTCCAATGGCAGCTAATGCCTCCCCATCGCGTTCAATATGTTCTAGGACATCAAAAAGACAGATAAGATCAAATCGTTTTCCACGAACAGCCTCCAACCCATCTGGAAGCCACCCCTTCGCGATGGAAACTCCTTGCATTGGGGAAATGTGTTCTCGTGCGTAATCGTCAAGCTCAAGAGCCGTAACGTTCCCAAATCGAACGAGCATTGGAAGGTTGCTTCCCGTACCACATCCCACCTCAAGGATATCACAGGGGGGGCCGGAAAAAACCATTTTCTCTATGATTTTTCCAAGTATCCTTCTCTTTCCCCTAAACCACCAATGACGGTCCTGTGTCTCCAACATTTGTTCAAAGGCCTCACGACGCATGACGTCTTATCCTCTTTTCAGGCAATAAACATCGCGCACCACATAAACAGGCCTTCTCTTGCTCTCTATATAGGCCCTGCCGAGATACTCTCCCAAAATGCCGACGCCCAGGAGCTGCAGCCCTCCAAAGAAAAGAATCAGACAAAGCAGTGAGGCGTAGCCCGGCACTTCTATACCCCAGGCCAAAGTCCTCAAGACGATGTAAGCCCCATATATAAAGGCACCGAACGCCGTGAGGCTGCCCAGATAAAACCATATGGTCAGGGGAAAGGTACTGAAGGAGGTAATGCCCTCGACGGCAAGTTTCCAAAGCCGCCATCCATTGAATTTCGTCTCCCCTGCAGCCCGAGCCTCTCGAACGTAGTCGATAATACAGCTCTTGAATCCCACCCACGCAAAAAGCCCCTTCATAAAGCGGTGCGTCTCGTGCAGGCCTCCCAGGGCTTCCACCACCTTACGGTCCATCAAGCGGAAATCTCCCACGTTCTCGGGCAACTCCGGACAGGATATCCTGTTGTGCACCCTATAGAACATCTGCGCAGTCACCCGCTTCAGCCACGAATCGGACGTGCGGTCGGAACGACGTGCCAGGACAACCTCATATCCTTCCCGCCATTTTGCAAGCATGGCGGCAATCAACTCGGGGGGATCCTGGAGGTCCGCATCAATCGGAACCACCGCATCCCCTGTGGAATGTTCCAGCGCTGCGGTCAAAGCAGCCTCCTTGCCAAAATTCCTGGAGAGATCGAC
>NZ_CAUUGJ010000071.1:0-12851 GCF_963544685.1 uncultured Fretibacterium sp.
ACCCCGAATGAGGCTTTTTTCAATTTGCCTGTTGCTTTTAGATTGACAATCTAGCCGGAGAAAAACATCAACGGCCCGCCGCCGATCAAAGCCAACACCAGGCGTCCCCATTTTTTCTCAGAGGAAAGCACAAGGGCAAGAAAGTTCATCATGCAGCCTCCTTTCCATAGATGACAAAAAAATGAAAAGCAGCTTTCCCCGCTGCATCGAGGCGGGCCGCTCCGCGCTCGTCCGCAGGAATTCGCAGCTTGCGCAGGTCCGCGCGCCGCTCCCGATTGCCCTTCCGAGTTCCAAGCTATGTCTCGTTCAAGTTCAAGCGGTCAGACATATTTCTCATCCTTTCCGCCTTTTCTCTTCCAATTCAGCCCAATCGTATGCACGAAATGCCCCACACTCTTCGAGCCCGTAAAAAAGATACTCTATCGCTCCTAATCCAGCAACCATCAAATAAAGAGACATGAACTCAGGCAGATGCCTTAACAAAATTTTTTGATTGGGGAAAAAAGAAAGGGGTATCAACACCAGTACTATTAAAATGTGAGGAATCGAACGAAGAGTCATGGGATCTTTAATAAATGTCCCCTCTCGAACTCGGTAACCTATAAGACACATACTCAAATAAGCGACGACAGCACAAAAAAAGATCAGAAAACGATCTGGGGCTGGGACAAGACAACAGAGCAAGATAAACCACAGCCCGCTCAAATAGGCCAGGAGCATAAGCCGGTCATCCTGCCTCTTTCTCCAGACCCAATACGCCAGCAAGGGCATACCCAAAAGACAGTAACCATAGCTTAAAAACCAGCCGAATAGAGCATTGTCAACATGTCCTGTTTCGAAGAACAAGGCAAGGCCGAGCCAAATATGGATAAAAAACATGACAGCCAAAGTATAACGGATACGTAGCTCCGTAAAATAATAGACGCGCCAGCGCTTGACATAGATAACAAGAGCCGCTGCCATGCCCATCCATAAAAAGTTGGACGCGTCGGGAAAAGAAGCGACAAAAAACCACAGGCTCAATAAGTAAACAATGATTCCAGCTGTAATATCGACATAGTGGTGGGAATGAAACCTGTTGGCGTTGGATTCACATTCTTTTTCGTCCTCCTCAAGCCCTTTCAGCAAATCCCCGTACTTCTCCCGAATCCTGCGCTCATCCTCGTCTATCGTGTAGGTCATTCGGAGCCTCCCCGGATAAGTGCCCTATCCTTGCCAGGCGTCAGCCGCCAACAACAAAAAAAGCGCAAAGCAGCTTTCCCTGCTGCTTCAAGGCGGGCCGCTCCGCGCTCGTCCGCAGGGATGCGCAGCTTGCGCAGGTCCGCGCGCCGCTCCCGACAGCCCTTCCGAGTTCCAAGCTACTCCATTCACAAAACGGGATTCCAACCCCTGCTCCGTTTTCATTGAAACACAAACAGACATACCTGTAAAGGACTCGGAACAGTCCTCTGCAGCGCATGTCTGGGCGTGGAGAGATTTCCTTTCGATTTTTGCCGTACCCCGGGCAGCCGAACCGGGCGCGGGAATGGAGGACGAGGTGATGTCATGGAAAGGAGGGGAGAAAAGAGAGATAAAGCCGCGAGGGGTCCGAAAACGCTTTTCCGTCCGACGCGGGAGGCGGAGTGTCCTCGGAGCCCTACCCTTTGACCCCGCCGGGACTGCAGCCGTACTTTCTCTTGAACGCCCGGGAAAAGCTGCTGGCGTCGCCGTAGCCTACGCACGACGCCGTCTCCGCCACACCCCGGCCGAGCTCCAGCAGCCTCCGCGCCGCGCTCATGCGCCGGTCCAGGATGTAGGAATGTACGGGCAGGCCATAGGCGCGTTTGAACGCCCGCTTCAGCGAGCACTCGTTGATGTGTCCGTGGCGGGCCAGATCCCTTATGGAGACGGGACGGGAGATGTCCGCGTCGATCATGGCCTTCACCCGCTCCAGGGCCTGACGCTCCGTCCGTGAGAGGCGATCCCGGTCATGCCCGAAGGAGCCGGAACGGGCCTGTTCCAGAATCAGCGAGAACAGCTCCATGGCCTTCGCCTCCATGTAGAGGAGCCGCAGGTCCCCGCACAGGGGACAGTCCTGCAGGTCTCCCAGCACCCGCCGCACGGCATCGGTCAGGACGAACGTCCGCCCGGTATAGCCGCGGCCCGCTTCGAGGCCAAATCCCGGCCCGTCGCCGATAAACCGTCGCAGTTGCTCCGAGGGGACCGACAGGCTGATCCCCATGCTCCGGCATCCGGGAGTCAGCGTCATGGATTCCACGGCCTCGCGGACCCGCAGGACGACGAAACGGTCGGGGCCAATCGTCCACTCCGCTCCGCTGAGCTCCTCCGACCAGAAGAGCTCGCCGAAAAGGGAGAAATAAAGGGTATAGGCGTCCCCGGTCGTGCTCATGGACAGACGCGTCCTGCGATCGGACCGTGCGTCCTCCCAGCTGACCTCCATGAAATTATCGAGAAAGGCGCGCCGGAACTCGCCCTCGAGCCCTTCCCCCGAGATGCGGCAACAGCGCTCCTCGGGGGAGGACGGCGTTTGGAGAAAAGCCGAAAAACGATCCGCCAGGCGATTCAAACGCGCATCGCGACACAATATTTTACGGCACAGCCATCTTCGGCCCATCAC
Organism: uncultured Fretibacterium sp.; assembly: GCF_963544685.1. Classification (NCBI taxonomy): domain Bacteria; kingdom Thermotogati; phylum Synergistota; class Synergistia; order Synergistales; family Aminobacteriaceae; genus Fretibacterium; species uncultured Fretibacterium sp. The sequence continues at coordinate 2,618 of NZ_CAUUGJ010000071.1, forward strand.
AAACCCGCTCCTCGAAAAGGAAACTCGGCCCCGCAAGGCCCCAAACGCCAGGGAGGCGCCGCTCGGCACTCGAGCCTATCACCTCAAACTACGATCCTGCAATCTCCCCGTGCAGGCACCAGGACTCCGCCTCGGTGATCCTCACGTCGACGAATTTTCCCAGCAGTTCTTCGCCGCCGGGGAAGAGCGTCACCTTGTCCGTGGAGGTCCGGCCCTGCAGGAGCCCCTCGCCCTTCGGCGCAGGCGCATCCGCCAGAACCCGAAAGGTCCGCCCCACCAGCGCCTCGTTGATCGAGAGCGTGATGGCGTCCTGTACCGCATTGATGCGGGTCAGGCGGGAGAGACGCACCTCCTGGGGCAGCGCTCCGGGCATGTTCGCTGCGGGTGTGCCCATACGTTCGGAGTAGGCCGCCGTGTGGACGAGGTCGAACCGGATTTCCTCCAGGGCCGATACGGACGCCTCAAAGTCCTCCTCCGTCTCGCCGGGGAACCCCACGATCAGGTCGCTGGTCAGGCCCAGCTCGGGAAGCGCCCTCCGCACCATCCGGACTTTTTCGAGGTACTCCGCGCGCGTGTATTTCCGGTTCATGAGCTTCAGGATGCGGTCGCTCCCCGCCTGAATCGGCAGGTTCAGGGAGGGGCAGACGGTGCGCTCCCCGGCCATGACCTCCACGATGTCCTCGGTGAAATCCTGCGGCAGCGACGTGACGAAGCGGACGAGGTCGAGGCCGTCGATCCGCGCGACGTCGCGCAGCAGGGAAGCGAACGTCGTGCCGTCCGAAAAGTCCTTGCCGTAGCTGTTGACGTTCTGTCCCAGCAGGGTGACCTCCCGCACGCCGCTCGTCACGAGCAGGCGCACCTCGCGCAGGATGTCCTCCGCGGGGCGCGACAGGAAGCGCCCGCGCACGTAGGGGACGATGCAGTAGGTACAGAAGTTGTCGCAGCCGTGCGCGATGGTCACGTAGGCCCGCCAGGGGTTCTCGCGCCGGGCGGTGAACTCGTCCAGATCGAAGAAATCCCGCGGGTCGTCGTCCAGCAGATCGACGCGCGCTCCGTCCCGCATCACGCGCTCCAGACCGTCGGGCAGAAGACCGATATGCCGCGGCCCGGAGACGAGCCTGACCCAGGGGAAACGAGAGAGCGCACGCCTGCCCAGACTCTGGGCGATGCAGCCCGTCAGGGCGACGACGGGTCGGCGCCCGCTGCTCCAGGCATCCGCGTAGCGCCCCAGCTCGCTCCAGACCTTCTGCTCCGCCTTGCCCCGGATGCTGCACCCCGTGACGACGACCAGGTCGGCCTCCGCCTCCTTCGTATCCTCCCAGCCTCTGCGCACCAGTGCCGTCCGCACCCGGTCACTGTCGTAGACGTTCATCTGACAGCCGTAAACCTTCATATGAAAACGGTACACACTCAACCTCCAGCTTCCTGCCGAGCACAAAAAACGACTGCATATACAAAAAACGACGTTCCCGGGGGAGCGTCGCAGGCTCGCAAAACCAAAATCCACACACACAAGAGGGCATCCGGCCGATCCGCACGCCTTTCACGCCAGCAGCACCATCATATCACATTGGGCCCCTCAGGACGGCGTCGGCCCTAAACGGACAAAGCCCCGCCGGGAAGGCGAGGCTTTGTCCCTGGGATGACCCCCGAAACGAACTAATCGAACTCGCGGCGCTCCTTGATGCGCGCGGCCTTGCCGCTCAGCTTACGAAGATAGTAGAGCTTGGCGCGGCGCACCTTGCCCAGGCGCTTGACCTCGATCTTCTCGATGGAGGGGCAGTGCAGGGGGAAGATCCTCTCGACGCCGACGCCGTTCGAGATCTTGCGGACGGTAAAGGTCTCGCTCAAGCCCCCATGCTGCCGTCCGATCACGATCCCCTCGAAAACCTGGATGCGCTCGCGGACGCCCTCCTTGACCTTCACATGGACGCGAAGGGTATCGCCGGGGCGAAACTCCGGTACCCCCTCCGTCTTGAAATATTTCTTCTCCACAAGGTTCAATATATTCACTTTCGCATTTCCTCCTTTAAGGAAAACAGTTTTCGTTTCATCGAGCTCATTCTCCGTTCAGCGGCCTCCCAGGATACGATCCAGGGCGACGGCTGCCCGGGCTGTCAGGGGCAAGGTCTCTCCGCCATCAAAGAGGCCGGCGACCAAAAAGCCGCCCTCCAGGCCCCTCCATTCCTCCGGAAGGGCGGGGAACAAAAGAAGCACGGGCCCCGGATGCTCGAGGCATCGGCGTTTGACCTCCAGGGCATGAAGCGACCCCCTGCACGCCGCGTCCAGGACTGCGATCCTCAAAAGGGGCGCCCCTTTTTCCTTTCGCTCGATCCAGTCGATGGCCCACTCCAGAGAGCCGAATATCTTTGGCGAAAGGACGGGGTCCCCTTCGGCCCCCGCTGCCGATTCAAGGGAGCGCCTCCCCTCCCTGTCCGTCACGACGAACACCGGACGTCCCAACCCGTAGGTACGGCACAGATGCCGTACCTCCGAGACGAGAGGAGGAGGAAAAACCTCGGCATCCCCCATCACGGCCAGGTAGACGTTTCCCGCCAGGTATCCCCGGATGGCGGCGCGGGAAAGAAGGTCCGGCCTTCTGGCCAGGGTCCTTTCCACGGCCTTCGCGCGCCTCCAGGAATGTATCTCCGACGCGTTGCCGCCCAGAAGGACCTCGGGGACCGCCCGCCCCTCCCATGAGGCGGGCCTCGTGTAGTGCGGATGGTCCAGCATGCCGCGGTAAAAGGAGTCCTCGGAGACCGCCTCGCCCCGCCCCACCACTCCGGGCACCAAACGGGACATGGCATCGACGATAGCCATCGCGGGGATCTCCCCGCCGGTCAGGACACAGTCCCCCACCGTAACCTCGAGGTCGACCTCACGCTCCACAAAACGCTCGTCCAACCCCTCGTAGTGACCGCAGAGGATAACCACATGCTCCTGGCGCGCGAGGGACTCGACGATCTCCTGGGTCAGGACGCAGCCCTGAGGCGAGGGGTAGACCACAAACGGGTCCCCTTCCCCCAGCTCCCCGGCGGCGCACAGGGCGTCCGCCAACGGGGGTGCGGCCAAGACCATCCCCCCGGAACCGAAGGCATAGTCGTCGATCTGGCGATACCCCCCCCGACCGAACTCCCTGAGGTCGACGAGGTCCACGCGAACGAGCCCCTGCTTCACGGCCCGTCCCAGGATGCTCGTCGAGAGAAAGTCCCCGAAAAACTCGGGAAAGGCGGTCACGATCGTGACGTGCATCAGTCCCAGAGACCCTCGATCAAAGCAATGCAAATCCGGCCCAGATCGAGGTCGATGTCCCGGACAAACTCCTCCGCTGCCGGGACGTAATGCACCCGGCCATCCACTCCCAATATCTCATAGGTCTCGCTCGCACCGGCCGTAAGGATATCTTTCACCGTCCCCAGGGGGCGGCCCTCTATGTCCTCGACCCTCAGTCCGATGAGGTCGTCGATCCAGAAGTGCCCTTCCGGCAGCTCGACGCGATCCTCCGCATCGATAAGAACCAGAGCCCCCGACAGGGCCGCAGCCTCGTCCCGGTCCCCAAGATCGCTCTCCAGAATGAGGCTGTCTTTCCCCTCATTGAAGCGAATCCGCCTCACGTTCAGCGTGGACAGCAGGACGCCCTCCCTGTAGAGGTCCAGGGAATCCATCTCCTGAAAACGCTCGGGAAAGTCAGTCAGGGGAACGATCGTCAACTCCCCTCGAACGCCGTGGGGCGAGGAGACGCGCCCGATAACCACCTTCCCATCGGGGATGTTCGAGGCCGAGGCGGATTCCGCCCGTTCATTCCTCGACGATGTCGACATCCACCTTTTCTCCGGCTTTGACGGCGGCCGCTTTGGCCAGGAGCCGAATCGCATTTATCGTGGCCCCCCGTTTTCCGATAATGCGTCCGACATCCTCATGAGCGACGCGAATCATGACCTTGGTACCATTTTCTTCCTCTCCGCTCTCAACGCTAACGGCATCCGGCTGCGTTACGAGGTATTTGACGATAAATTCGACGAGCTCCTTATAGTTGACCATTGCGGCACCTCCTATTTTTTGTTCGGATATGTGAGACAGATATGGTACGAAACCAGGCCGCTGTCAGGTTCAGGGGGCAACGGCCAACATCCGGGAAGTTCCCCGGACCCCGTCTGAGAAGCGGGGGCTAGTGGGCTTTCGCGCTCTCGAACTTCTCCCAGATCCCCTGTTTCTTCAAAAGTCCTCTGGCCGTATCCGAGGGCTGGGCCCCGACGCTCAGCCAATACAGCGCGCGATCCTCGTCGATGGCCACGGCCGCCGGGTCGGTCATGGGGTTGTAGGTCCCGATCAACTCGATGAACCGGCCGTCCCTGGGCGAACGCGAGTCCGCAACCACCAGCCTGTAAAACGGAGCTTTCTTCCTGCCCAGACGCGACAAACGAATTCGTACCGCCATATACTACACCTCCTGCAAGCTTTGAGAAAACTGAAAAAAACAAGAAAATTACCCCCTGAGGGGGAAAGTCGAAGGGGAAGACTCCCCGTCGTTCTCCTGAAAAATACGCTTAGAAAAAACGCCCCCGCTTTCCGAAGAGGGAGCGGAGATTGAACCCCTTGCCCCCCGAGGAAAAGGTCTTGAAGAGCTTTTTCATCTGTTCGTACTGTGCCAGCAGCTGATTGACCATCTGGACGGAGGTCCCCGATCCCATGGCGATACGTCTGCGCCTCGATCCCTTGATGATTTTCGGGTTGAGCCGTTCCGAGCGCGTCATGGACTGAATGATGGCCTTGTTGCGGCGAATGACCGAGTCGTCCATCTGGGAGGCGTCCATCCCCTTGATGCGGCTGAACCCGGGCACCATCTCCATCACCTTGCCCAAGGGCCCCATCTTCTCTATCTGCTGGAACTGAAGCAGCAGGGTCTCCAGGGTGAAGTGCCTGTCCTTGAGGCTCTCCGCAATCTGGGTGGTCTCCTCCACCCCCGCGGCCTGAACCTTTTCGAGCAGCCCCTGGATATCCCCCATCCCCATGATGCGGCTGGCCATGCGCCGGGAATCGAAGACCTCGAGCGCATCCGTCCCCTCTCCGACGCCGGCGAACTTGACGGGAATCCCCGTCGCGGCCCGTATGGCCAGCGCGCTTCCGCCCCGGGCATCGCCGTCCAGCTTGGTCAGGACCAGGCCCGTCAGGCTCAGGAGCTCATGGAACGACCGTGCGACGTTCACCGCCTCCTGCCCCATCATGGCGTCGACCACCAGCAGCTTCTCCTGAGGGGGCAGGACCCCGGCGACGGCGCCGAGCTCCTCCATCAGTTCTCCGTCGACATGAAGGCGTCCGGCCGTGTCCAACAGGATGACGTCGTGCAGGCGGGAGGCCGCATAATCGGCCGCTTCACGCACGACCTTCAGGACATCCTGTCCCCCGTCCGCGGGGCCGAAGAAAGCGACCTTGGACTGCTCGGCCAGGACCCTCAGCTGCTCGACGGCGGCGGGACGGCGAAGATCGCAGGCCACGACCAGGGGGTTGTGGGAGTCCTTGAGACGCCGGGCCAGCTTGACGGTCGTCGTCGTCTTTCCGCTCCCCTGCAGGCCCGCCATCAGGATGACGGTCGGCGGCTTCGGGGCGATGGTCAAGGGGGCCGGCTCCCCCATGAGAGCGATCAGTTCCTCGTAGACGACGGTCGAGACATGCTGCGCCGCCGAGATGGACTCCAGGACGTCGAGCTGGACCGCCCGCGCCCTGATCCTCTCGATCAGATCTCGGACGACCTTGAAGTCGACGTCCGCCTCCAGGAGCGACTTGCGGATCTCGCGCAGCGCGAGATCGACATCGGCCTCGGACAGCTTGCCCTTGCCGCGCAGTCGGGAGAATGCGGACTCCAGCTTCGATCTCAGGGATTCAAACATCCGTATATCGCCTCAGGCTTTCCTCCAGCTCGCGGATGCGCCCTTCCAGGCGCTCGACGATCTCGGCAAACTTCAGGTCGCGCTCTATGGCGTCCAGACGGTCCATCGTGCGGCGGACCAGAATATGGACGGCCTGACGCGTGATTCCAAGGGACTTCGCCACCTCGGCCGGAGCGAGATCGGAAAAATAGAGCATCTCGTAGACATCCCTCTGCCGCTCCGTCAGGAGGGGGGAATAGAGATCGTAAAGCGCATTGAAACGCATCCGGCGCTCCAGGCGCTCCCTGTCGTCGTCCCAGCCATTCACGCCGCATCCACTCCCCGACCGTGACAGCAAGCCAATGCTCTCATGAACTCAGGCATTATAGAGAGACGCCGAAACTTTGTCAAGCATTTTTGTTTTACGGTTTTACATCGAAGATTCGGAGCCCTTCGGCTCCAGGAGGACCGCGAAAGTGGCGAAGATGACGACGAAGGAGGCGTACCATAGAAGCCAATCCACGCCGAGCGGCAAGGCCGGCTCCCGGACGTCCCTGAGGAACCATCGGGCGCAAAAAGCGTAGGGCGCGCCTGAAAGGCAGGGATAAAGGACCCCCAGCTTCCGCCCGTCCCCCAGCGCGGGGAGGCGGAAACGAATGCCCCAGAACGACAGCCAGAAAAAGGGTCCCCAGATTATGCCCTGCAGGAAGGCCTTCAGCACGCCACGCCCATCGCTCAGGCTTTCGAGCCTCAGCCACCCCGAAAGCCAAAGGAGAAAAAGGCTGCCCAGGACCAACAGGGGAACCTTGGAGCGCTCGAAATACTCCCCCGCCTTCCCATCCCGCTCGCGGCCGTGGGGAACCCACCCGCGGGGAGTGTGCCCGAGATCCCCCGCCTGATCGACCTTCACCCGTTCGATGGGATCGACGGACGGGGACGGAGAGGACGGCGCCGCACTCGGCCGAACGGGGTCCGGTCTTCTCCCGACGGAATACGGAGAGTTCTCCTCCATGAGGTCCCAGACCCCTCGGCTCCGGTCGTACTCCCTGCGGGACACGGCGTCGCCCAGCACCCCCCAGGCCTCGAGGATCTCCTCGAAACGATGGGTCACGGAGGGGTCGGGGTTGACATCGGGAGAATAGAGCTTGGCCATCCTCCGGAAAGCCGCCTTGATCTCGTCGTGAGGGGCCGTCTCGGAGACGTTCAAGATCGAGTAATAATTTTTGAAGCTGTACATACCCCTTCCCCCTTTACCGTACACTTCCCCCGACACCCCGCCTGAGGATGCCGCGCCTCTCGAGCGAACGCATCAGGGGAAGGCCTATCAGAAAACAAGCCCCCGCCTCGCCCAGCCCGACGTACAGGCAGGTCGCCGCGAGAGGGGTTCCAACGAGAACATGCAGCATTCCCCCGATCAGCAGCATATTCACCAGGACCGGAGGCAGCGCGGCCATCCACAGACAGGGCATCCGGCGCGACAGGACCCCGGCCAGCAGCGTCGCCCCCGTCCCGACGACCACGTCGACCGCCCCGTACCCTCCGAACAGATTGGCGATCAGGCAGCCCGCGGCCAGCCCCGGGACCGCCTCGGGCAGGAAATAGGGCAGAAGCGTCAGCCCCTCGGAGAAACGAAGCTGAACCGGCCCGTAGGAGAGAGGCGCGAGGAGCACGGTCAAAGCGGCATACAGGGCGGCGACCATGCCCCCCAAGGCCAGAGTCCTGAGTTTCATCAAACGGATAGCTCCTTAAAGACAACCTAATTATAATATTCCCACGGCGGCAAGCGACGCTAAAGCGGTGCCCCCTTGTCGCCCTTTCCCTCCAGCAGAGGGACGAAACGGCAATAATCATACCAGGTATCCGAGTACCCGGCATCCCCCTTGCGGCGCACGAGGAGCCTCTGTCCTCCCGTCATTACATCCTGCGGCACGACCAGGCACCCTCCCGGCGCCAGTTGGTCCTCCCACGCCGGCTCGACGCGCTCCGAGGCCGCCGTGACGATGACGCGGTCAAAGGGCGCGGCCTCCGCCCAACCCAGACGCCCATCTCCGTGGAAGACCTTCACGCCGAACCCCATGTCGGAAAGGAGCTTCTGCGCCCGCCTCGCCAGGAGATCGACGCGCTCCACCGACCAGACCTCGAGCCCCATGGAGGCCAGGACCGCGGACTGGTATCCCGATCCGGTCCCGATCTCCAGGACCTTCATTCCTTTTTCCGCCTCCAGAAGCTCCGTCATCTTCGCCACCATGTAGGGCTGGGAGATCGTCTGCCGTCCCCCTATGGGCAGCGGCCTGTCGATGTAGGCGTCCTCCGCGTAGCGGAACGGGACGAAAAGGTGCCTCGGAAGCGAGGCCATGACCTTCAGGACCTCCTCGTTCCGGATATTCCGGGGGATCAGCTGGGACTCCACCATATCGCGGGCCGCCGAACGCCAATCCTGCATCGTCCTCCCTCCTCCCGGGGAACGGTCGGGCGCCCCAGGGTCACTCCGCCCACACGGTCACGGTGGGGAACCCCTCGCGGGAATGCCCGATCCCAAAACGGGGCGCAAGAACCTGCCACAAGGCCTCCGTGGTGGCGGCGCTCACCCAGAGGGGCAGATCGGGCTCCCCCGGGTCCATGACGAAAAAGCCGGCATCCTCCAGGGTGCGGAGGAGTTCCCCGCGGTCCCCGCCCGGGGACGGCTCGATCTGCACCAGCACCCCGAACGGAGGAAGCCCCAGCTCCCTGCGGTTGTCCAGCTCGTCGCGCCAGAACCCCCCCCAGCCCCGGGCCAGAACATCCCGCCAGACGGCTCCGGAACGGCGGCTCTGGACCAACACGAGGCGCTCCTTCGCGGCCCTCGCCGGGCGGCCCCGCCAACAGGACTCCCAAAGCATGCTGAAGACCTGGAACCGTGCGCCGTACTCGGGCCTCCGCAGCTCGGCTTCCAGGTCCAGCCATGCGGTCAGCCCCACGTCCAGCGTGTCGCAGAGCGCCAGAGCGCCGCGCGTCCCCAGGATCAAGGATGCGCCGCTCCCCTTCCCGTGCCCTGCCGCCTCGCTCGGGAGGACCGGATAACCGCGGATGAGGCGTCCGGCGATCTCGGCCAGGGCCTCGAGGCCGGGCCTTCGCCCCATCCACAGGGCGCCGCGACAGACGGAGCAGAGACGTTCGAGGGGCTCTCCGGCGCCGCAGCGGACGCACCGCAGCCCGCCGTTCCCCTCGGCACGCATGATCCCCCCGCACCGGGGACACGTCACCGGGTTGCCGCAGTCCGAGCAGTAAACCTCAGCCGCCTCGCCGCGGCGGTCCAGTATCCACAGGACATTCCGTCCCTCCCCCAGGACCGTGCGCGTCCTCTCCAACAGGGACACCGTCAGGGGGAGCGTCCCCTCGACACCCCGTGCCTCCGTGCTGAGAGAGCGGCGCATGTCGGCAAAAACGAGACATCGCCGTTCGGGCAGCACGCAGCACTGGGGCGAGGTCCTCAAAAAGGTCTTGGAGGAGGGCATCCTTCCGCCCAGGAACAGCTCCGCTCCCAGCCTGGCGGCCCGATGCCCCGCCAGGCTGCGGGCCGACACCCGCGGGGGACGCTGAGCGATATAACCGGGATTCGACTCGTCGTCCACAATGATCATCTCCGGTACGAGCGGGGCGAAGACCCCTCCCGGCCCTCCGACGACAATGCGGAAAAGCCCCTCCCGAACCTCCCTCCAGGCCCTCCAGAGCCGCTTTCCGCCCGTAGAAGGCCACAGGAGGGCCTCGGCCCGAATCCTCGGGGGCAGGCGACCGAAAAAGGCCCTGGCCATCCGTCTCTCGGGAAAAAGGAGCAGCGTCCGTCCTCCCTGTTCCAGCCGCCGCATGTAGAGCTCGGTCCGCACCTCATCCCGTGGATCGAAACAGGAGGACTCCCTCAAAACGGCCCCGGACGGCTCCGGCCCGTCCGCCGACGGGGCGGGCTCCCCTCTGAGGAGCTCGCCGGGGCAGATCGTCTGCAGGGCCTGGCCGGTTCCGCAGAGAAAGGCCCTCCCCATCCAACGGGCCAGATCCCACAGATCGCCCCCCAGGACGTTTCCCTCGTCCAAGAGCTCGGCGACGGTCTTCAGATTCTTCGGCGGCGTTTTCCCTTCCGCGGGGCCCAGCACGAACCCGACGCGCGTGCCCCGTCCCAGGGGGACCCGCACCCGGGCCCCGGTCGGCAGGGGGCGTTCCGCCGCATAGGTCAGGGGGGTCCACCAGGGGCCGGGGACGACGACATCGACACGGCAGTCCACTAAAACAGGCCCCGTCCGGCAACGAGATCCCAGACCCCGTCGGCGACCTCCTCCTTGCTTCCCGAGAGGACCGTCTCCTCGTCGCGGGAAAGTACGCGCACCGTATTGGTA